>JBAUOM010000466.1:0-2503 GCA_049579765.1 Xanthobacteraceae bacterium | reverse complement strand
GCTCGTTAGGGCTGCTTCCTTCCGGACCTGACCCGGTTGGCGAGTGGCTCGTCCACCGCCAACCTCCCGCCCCTATATCGGCGGAACACCTGGAGAATGCAAGCGGCCGCCACGCGCGGTCCACTGCCGCCGATGTCCCCCGGGCACGCGGCATCAGGCCGCGAATGTCCGCCCGAGAAACGTCGCGAGCGCGGTGAAAGCTTCGTCCCCCTGCTTGAACATTCCAGGAAAGAAATAGAAGCCGTGCGGCATTCCTTCGCGGATGAAATGTTCGACCCGCGTGCCGCCCGCCGCGCGCAGCTTGTCGGCGAAGGCGCGGTTATCGTCGACGAGCGGATCCGCCGTGCCGCTGACGATCAGCGCAGGAGGATAGTTGCGCAAGTCGGCCCGCGCCGGACTGGCATGCGGATGGGCCCAATTCCTGCCGTGGACCAGGTAGGCGCCGCGGATGAAGCCGATGCAGGCGGAGTCGTAGACGATCCCGACGGGCGCCAGTCGCTCGAACGATAGGTGCTCCTCGAAGAAGAAATCGGTGATTGGGGCGAGCAGCACCGTGGCCTGCGGCGGTGGCGAGCCCGCGTCTCGCGCCTTGATGGGAAGCGCGGCCGCGAGATTGCCGCCTGCGGAATCGCCGCCCACCACAATGCGCGTTCCCTCTCCTCCGAGCGCGCCGTCGTTGTTTTGCATCCACTGCAGGACTGCGAGACAGTCGTCCAGGCAAGCTGGGAACGGCCATTCCGGCGCGAGACGATAATTGGCGCTCACCACCACGATCGCATTTTCTGCCGCAATCCTGCTCGTGATGTAGGCCGTGTCCTCCGACTGGCCAACGGTGAACCCGCCGCCGTGGAGGTAGAGCATCATGGGACGCCGGTCGCCCGATGGCGCGCGCGACGTGTGCGGGCTGAAGACCTGGCAGCGGATGCGGCCGATGGGTGAAGGAACGGCGACCTCGGACACACGGATCTCGGGATAGAGCTCGGCGGCGCTCTTCGGCAGCTCCGCCGGATCGATCGGCCTCTCCTGGCCGATATAGCCGGCGCGAACCGGCCGGATCATCAGGTCGCGCAGCGCCACCGGCGAGCGCATCTTCGCCAGGAGCCGGTACATCGGCGCGGCCGGCGCAGCCGGGTCGATCGTGGAAACGCCTGGCCCATTCGGAAGCTGGTCGACGAAAGGCGCCGGGGTCGGCGATGCATCGTTGAAATTCGCGCTCATGAGCGGCTCCTGGGGCTCCTCGCGGATGGACGGCCCCGTGCGGCAAGGGTCGATATACCTCATGTTGCACGTCCGCGCGCAACGAACGCTTTCGTGACCCCAATGCGCTTGCCTTGTGCGCCGTCGACATGGCACAGCACCGCTGCGTGCCCTGCCGGAGCAATTGCATGTCGCCTCGCCCCGACCTCGGCCCCAAGCCGCGTCTCGGCTATACCGCAAGCCTGCTCGAGCGTGCGGCCGAGCGGCGCACGGATGCGGCCGCGCTCGCGGAGCTGGAGAACGATCCGTTCTCCCGCGCCTATGTGATCGGCGGCGAGCTGGTGGTGCTGAAGAAAGCCGCCGATATCAATGATCCGCTGTTCACGGTCGCGGAGGCACGCGTGCTCGGCCGCACGGCGGAGAGTGTTTTCCTCGGACTCGTCGAGAGCGCGCCGAGATTTGCGATCGCGCTTGATCCGGCAAGCGCCGAGACGCTCAAGGCGGACGACACGCTCGTCGTGACCGATCTGCGCTCGATCGCCGTGCGCGGCCTCGTCGCGGCCGATCATCTGCCGCCGCTCGCCGAAGGCAAGGCGCTCGTCGGCTGGCACGCGCGCCATCGCTTCTGTCCCAATTGCGGGGCGGCCACGAACGTCGTGGACGGCGGCTGGCGGCGTGACTGTCCGTCCTGCCGCGGGCAGCATTTCCCGCGCACGGATCCGGTCGTGATCATGCTCCCGGTCGCGGGCGAGCGTTGCGTGCTGGGGCGCTCGCATCGCTTCCAGCCCGGCATGTGGTCGTGCCTCGCCGGCTTCGTCGAGCCGGGCGAGACCATCGAGGAGGCGGTGCGGCGGGAAACCCTCGAGGAGGCCGGCATCGTCTGCGGACGCGTGCGCTATTTCGCGTCGCAGCCGTGGCCCTTCCCCGCCTCGCTGATGATCGGCTGCCATGCCGAGGCGTTGTCGGCCGAGATCGCCATCGACCGCGCCGAGCTCGACGATGCCCGCTGGTTCGATCGCGAGGAGGTCGCGACGATGCTGTTGCGCTGCCACCCCGGCGGCTTGACCACCCCGCCTACCGTCGCCATCGCATACCACATCATTCGCAGCTGGGTGGAGGAAGAGGTTGAGTTCCGCTAGCGCAACCGCCGACACGCGCACGCCGGCCGTCCTCTGCGCCGGCGTCGTCGTGCTCGACGAGGTGTTCCAGGTCGAAAGCTTTCCGCAGCCGGAGGAGAAATCGGCGGCCCATGGTTTTTTCGCGGTCAGCGGCGGTTGCGCCGCCAACGCGGCGGTCGCGGTCGCGC
>JBAUOM010000465.1:0-7165 GCA_049579765.1 Xanthobacteraceae bacterium | reverse complement strand
CCGCAGCTCCTCCGCCGGCGCGCCGCGCCGATACTTTGAATTGAGCTCGCGGAACAGCGAGAGGTCGCGGTCGAAGTCGCCGCGATGAGCCACGATGCGAGCCACTCGATCGGCCAATAGCTTGTTTTGGCCGATCTCCTCGTCGCGCTGACGCAGGCGCTGGTTGCGTTCGTCCAGCGCCTCATCGCGCTGGCGCGAGCAGGCATCGCGCTGCGCGAGCGCGCCATCCCGCTGGCGCAAATAGGCGTCGCGCTCCGCGGCCAGGACGGCGGCGCGGGATTGGAGCTTTTCGAACTCGCGCCTGGCCCTTCGGCGCGGGTCGAAGCGAGCCAGGCGTTGCATCAGGCCCATGGGGTCTCAATCTCGTGGACTGCCACCGCGCGCAGTGGACAGCATGGATATCATAGCGCACGCGAACGCGAAGGCGTCGGCATGCCGTCATGGGTCGATTGCACACGCGTAGCACCCATCAGGTCTCCCCCTCCGAGGCGCCGCGCCTGGCAAAAGCTCGAGGATGATGAACGGATCGACCTTGGCGATCCATGCCTCGACGGCGATGGGGTGCGCCCCGAGGCATTCCAGCCTTTATCCCCGCCGGGGCGACAACCGGCAAAACCGCCCCCAGCGGGGGAAAATCGTTGGCCGCATGCGAAGCAAGGCGGCAGCGCCAGCTTACGCGGCCGACCACGAGTGCAGGGATCGGATGGTCGTTGCGCCCACTCGCGGCGCATGACTGCGATGCGTCCCGCGACGCCAGTTGCGCCGGCCGGAACGTTCCCTCCGAGCCGCACCGGTCGTAGGCTCACAAAAAAACGCCGACTTCGGGAGGAGGCTCGATGCCACGGAGTGCCTGGGTAATTCCGCTCGTGCTTGCCGCGACCCTGCAGGGCGCATCGGCCGAGCAGGCAAGGGGCGATCGGTCGCTCAGCGACCAACAGCTTCTGGGCATGCGCCTGTTCAATCAGTCGTGCCGAGTCTGCCACACCAAACCGCAGATGACGAGCCCACTCTACGGTCCGGAACTGTCGCGGGATTCGGCGGGCGGACAGGAAACCGTGATGGGCGAGGTGATCAGCAACGGCACGCCACGCATGCCGGGCTTCAAATATCATTTCGAGCCTGCGCAGATCGAGGCCATCGTAGCGTATCTGAGAACCATCCCGCCCCCGTCCGCCGTCGCCCCGGCGCGTTGAGCGCGCGAAGAGAAGAGAGAAGAGAGAAGAGATCACGCCATGAAAACCGTACAGGCCGCGCTGCTTGCCATCCCCGTCATTGTCGGGGCAGGACCTTTCGCGCCGGCGAATGCCGCCGATGCGCTGCTGAGCGGAACGATCGCTTCGGCGGCGGGCGAAAAGCTCGGCGGGGTCACGGTCTCGGCCAAGCCAGCCGGTGGGACCATTACCACGACGGTCTTCACCGACGAGCGCGGCGCCTATTACTTCTCGCCGCTGCCGGCCGGTAAGTACAGGGTCTGGGCGCAGGCGGTCACCTTCGCAACCGCCAAGGCCGAGATCGATTTGTCCGCGGCACGCAGGCAGGATTTCGTCCTCGCGCCGATGAAGGATTTCGTCCGGCAATTGCCGGGCAACGTCATGCTCGCAGCACTGCCCGAGGAGACCGAGCAGGACAAGCGCATGAAGCGGCTGGTGCGCAACATCTGCACCGGCTGCCATACCCCGAGCTACGTCCTCCAGCACCGGTTCGACGAAGCCGGATGGAACGCCATCATCGAGCTCATGAAGAACGCAAACGTCTACGGCACGTTCGTGGGCAAGGAGCGCAAGCCCTCGGGCATTCTCGACTATCACCAAAAGGACCTGGCGGCCTATCTCGCCCGCGCGCGAGGGCCGGGCGAAAGCGCCATGAGGCTCAGGCCCGAGCCGCGTTCCGCCGGCGAGCCGGCGCGCGCGATGTTCAAGGAATACGACGTGCCGCTCGATCCGGATGCCGGCCTTCCCGACAATTTCGTGCAGAACGACGGCAGCGACTGGTCGCTCGGCACGCCCTCGGTTCTCATCCCCGGCTGGGGCGTGCACGACGCCTGGCTCGATCTCGACGGAGCGCTCTGGTTCACCTGCAACATCGCCAACCGGCGCACCACGATCGGGCGGATCGATACCGCAACCGGCGCGGTCAAGCTGTTCAAGGTGCCGGCCCTGAACGGGCTCGCCGCCCAGACCCACGGCATGACCCGCGACGCCAACGGCATCATCTGGTTCAACCTCAACAATGGGCGCGGCGGCCTCGGCCGCCTCGATCCCAAGACCGAGCGCATCGACGTCTACCTGCCGCCTACAGGCATGTCGCCGACCGGCGGCGCCACCACGGTCGATTACGACGGCAAGGGCAAGATCTGGTCATCCGCACCGGACGGCGCGCTCCGCTTCGATCCCGAGAGCGAGACCTTTACCGAGTTCAAGTCACTCACCTACAAGACCGCGAATGGTACGGGTGTGACCTATGGCGCCGCCGGCGATCGCGACGGCAACGGCTGGTGGGCGGAAATGACGCTCGACATCATCGGCAAGGGCGACGCCGCGACCGGCAAGGCACAGGAACTGCGGCTCGCTCCGGTCCAGGCGGAGGTGGACCGGGTCAGCCCCGAGGCGCGCAGCTTCTACGAGAGCTACAACCAACCCGACTTCAACAACCCGTTCCCATGGGCGCAGGGGCCGCGCCGCATGGGCACCGACAAGAACGCCGACGTGCTGTGGATCGGCAATTCCTGGGGCGCCAATCTCGCCCGCGTCGATACCCGCACGCACACCACGACCTATGTGCCGCTGCCGGGCGGGCAGCAGCCGTACCACGTCGCGGTGGACAAGCGGCACAATGCCTGGACCAATCTCTGGGGCGCCGACCGCGTCCTGCGCTATGATCCGCAGACGTCGGCCTGGACGGCATTCGATCTGCCGACCCGCGGGGCGGAACCGAGATACGTTTCGCTCTTGGAGCGCGACGGCGCGCCCATGCAGGTGGTGCTTCCGTATTTCCGCGCGCGCAAGGTCGCGGTGATGACGATGCGCAGCGAGCAAGATCTGGAAGCGCTGAAAATGCAGGCAGCCAAGCCCTGACGAACGGTCCCGATCGGTCAGCGCGCTCGGTCGATACGCCGGCCCCTGTCGTAGCGGGGAGCGGTTGCTCCCGCGATGATCTCGCCCGCGCGCCGTCCAAAACGCCCGAGTTCCACCGGCGCGATTTCACCGCTTTGCTCGAGGAGGGCGCTTACCGCCGGATTCAAGATCGAAGCTCCCGCTTCGATCTTGTTTTCTCCCGCCGCGTCCGTTTTCTTGTTGTCCACCACCGCACCACACCAAAACTCCCCGCAACCCTTACCGGGTTAACAATCGGTAATCGTCGCAGTTCCAGGAATTTGCCGAGCACCGCGCACGGATGAGACCTGCATGCGCGCACGTCTCGGAACCTCGGCTTCGATTACCTCGACCGGTCGTCAATGCGGGTGGCGGAACTATAGCCCTGGGCAGCGCATGTCCCGGAAAAGTGGGAACCGGTTTTCCGCAAAGGACATGCGCAAAGCCGAGGAGTTTAGAGCTGCACGCCGATCTTGCGATCGAGCGAATAGGGTCCCCCGCCGCGCAGCGCGATGGCGAAGCAGACGAGGCCCCAGAGCAGCGTGTATTCGTAACCGCGGTTGAGCCAGGAAAATCCGGTCTTCCAGTAGATCGCGGTGATGATGAGCATTTCGAGCGCGGCCGCGGCCGCGAAGAAGCGCGTGAACAGACCGAGTATCAGCGCAATGCCGCCGACGAATTCGACGATCAGGGCGGCCCAGATCCACGGCAGCGCCGGATCGAATCCCAGGTCCATGAAGGGGCGCAGATAGGCGGACGGCCCGCGAGAGACCTTGCCCCAGCCATGGACCAGGAGGTTCCAGCCGACCGCGATGCGAACGACCGGCCAAGCGAGCGGAATGACGGCATCGTAAAAGGACTTGAGGCCTGGAACTAGCAGTTTCGGCTCGTGGTCGATGGTCTCCGGCATGTGTTGTCCTCCCTGATGCACGGATTTTGGTTCACTATACAATACAATGGTACATCGCCGCCGTGGAACTTGCGCAGACTCACCGCATCCTGGCGGCGAGACGGATGGCGGCGCGAACGCGGGCATAGGTGGCGCAGCGGCAGAGATTGGTCATCGCCCGGTCGATGTCCTCGTCGCTCGGATCGGGGCGGCGGTTGAGCAGGTCGGCCGCGGCCATGATCATGCCGGACTGGCAATAGCCGCATTGCGGAACGTCGATCGCGCGCCAAGCCTTTTGCACGGGATGGTCGCCGTCGTGCGAGAGGCCCTCGATGGTGGTGATGCGGCGCCCCTGCGCCATCATCACCGGCATGACGCAGGTGCGCACCGCAGCACCGTCGAGATGCATTGTGCAGGCACCGCACACGCCGATACCGCAGCCGAACTTGCTGCCGGTGAGACCGAGATGCTCGCGCACCACCCACAAGAGCGGAACCTCCTCGGGTCCGTCGAATTCCGCCGGCCTGCCGTTGACGGTGAATTGCACGGACATTTGGACTGACTCTCTTGTGCTTCGGCCGGCCACTACTGTCGTTCCCGCGCAAGCGGGAACCCATAACCACCGACCCCGGAAGATGGGTCCCCGCTTGCGCGGGGACGACAATGAGAGGAATCCGCCACCTGGAAAGCGTCGTCGGGGAACGGCATCACGTCGAGCCGGCGACCGGTCGCGTGGAGCAATGCCTGCGCCACGGCGGGAGCGACGGGCGCCAGCACCACCTCGCCGAAACCCTGCGGGGGACGCTCGCTCGCGAGCACGATCGGAACGATCTCCGGCATCTCGTCGATGCGCAGCAGGGGATAGTCGAAGAAGTTGCTCTGGTCGGCGCCGCCGCTCGAGAAGGTGATGGCGCTCTTGAGCGTGTTGGTGAGGGCAAATCCGATCCCGCCCTCGATCTGCGCCGTCAGCGTGTTGGGATTGACCACGAGACCGGGATCGACGGCGCAGAACACGCGCGCGAGCTTGAAGCGATCGCCGACGCGGTGCAGCTCCGCCACCTCGGCGACGTAGGTTCGGAACCGGCCGCCGCGGCCGACATAGCAATTATACGCAAGGCCGCGGAACGTGTCGGCCGGCGCCGGCGAGCCCCAACCCGAATCCTGCGCGGCTGCGTCGAGCACGCGCAGCGCCAGCGGGTCGTCGGAGAGGAGATGGCGCCGGTACGCGTACTGGTCGATGCGGGCATGATGGGCGAGCTCGCTGATGAAGCTCTCCCAGAAGAACACTGCCGCGGTCGAGCCGACCGAGCGCATGAAATAGACCGGAATCGGCAGCGGCGTGTCGATCGTCTCCACCAGGAAGTGCGGCAGCCGGTAAGTCTGATTGTAGATGCCGTCGACCATGCTTTCGTCCCAGTCGCCCTCCGGCGTGTGGTCGAGCCAGCTCTTGCGCACGGCGCCGAACAGCGACTGGCCGGCGACGCGGGCCTGGATCGCGAGCGGATAGCCGGCATCGTCGAGCACCGCGCGCAAGAGAGCGCCCGCATTCGGCCGATAGACGTCGTGCTGCATGTCTTCTTCGCGCGAGCGGATGAGCTTCACGGGCCGCCCCACCGCCTTCGACGCCTGCACGGATTGCAGCACGTAGTCGGGCACGATCTTGCGGCCGAAGCTGCCGCCGAGAAACGTGACATTGACCTTGACATCGCCGGGGGAGCAGCCCGCCGCGTGCGCAACCGCCTCCTGGCAGGCGGTGACCGATTGGATCGGTCCCCAAATCTCGACCTTGCCGTCCTGGTAGCTCGCCGTCGCATTGACGGGCTCGAGCGGCGCATGCGCGATATGCGGGAGCACGAAGCGCCGCTCGATCACCGCGGCGCCGCGCTCGTTCAGAATCTCCCGCGGCCGGCCTCTCGTCAGCGCGGTCACGCCCTGCTCGGCGTCGAGCGCCGCGTTCAGCTTGGCATCGATGCTGGAGGTCGAGAGATCGCCCGAGGGGCCGCCATCGAACTCCACCTCGAGCGCGGCGAGCGCCCGCTGCGCCTGCCAGAACTGGTCGGCGACCACGCAGACGGCGTCGCGGCGTGGAGGATGCGCAACGCGCGGATGCTGGGAGCCGGCATCCTCGTTGGCGATCGCGAGCGCCGTGAGCTCCACCACGGCGTGCACGCCGGGCATTTTGAGAATCTCGGCTTCATTCTTGATCGCCGTGACCTGTCCGGTAAATGAGCGCGCGGTCCTGACGGCGGCGTTGAGCATGCCAGGCACCGCGATGTCGATTCCGAAGATCGCGCTGCCGTTGCACTTCGCCGGGCTATCCAAGCGCGCCATCGGCTTGCCGATCAGGCCAAAGCGGCGCTTGTCCTTGAGCGGCGGCGCGGCGGCGAGCGAAAGCTTGGCGGCGTCGGCGGCGAGCTCGCCGTAGGACAGTGTCGCGCCGCGCGGACCGATGACGATGCCGTTCTCGGACCGGCACTGCGCAGGATCGACGCTCCACCGCTGGGCGGCGGCGCGCACCAGCACGTCTCGCGCCGCGGCACCTGCGATGCGCAGGCGCTGATAGAGCGCCGTGGTCGACATCGAGGCGCCCTCCTTCTGCGCCGGAGGCTCCTGCCGGAACGCGATCTTGTAAGCCGCTTTGCCGGTCACGAAGCGGACCTTCACACGCGCCCAATCGGCGTCGAGCTCGTCGGCGAGAATCTGCGGCAGCGCCGTGTAGGAGCCCTGCCCCACTTCGGGCTGCGACAGGCCGAGCGTCACCTCTCCGCTCGCCGCGACGACGACCCAGTCAGTGATCTCGTACTCGGCATCGTTGCGCTCGGCAGCGCGCGCCGGGCGCACGACGACCGGCACCAGCAACGACCCGGCGGTCAGCGCGGCCCCGGCAAGGACGAAACGGCGCGACACCGCCGACATCATAGCCCTCCTGCACGTCATCCGCGCTTTCGCGGCCGACGGACGCGCCCGAGCGATCGCCGGACCATGGCACCAAGGGTCTGAGGCAGCAACGCTTTTCGCTGTTCGCCCCGGCGGCAGCCGGGAGCCACCATGTCACTCCGGCGTAGCGCCCGGCCCCGCCTCTTCGCCAGCGAGCCGGAGGATCGCCCGGTGAGCCGCCGAGGCGGCTCGCTCAGCCTCGACACAAGAGCGCGCGGCGAAGCGCGCCCTCGGCCAGGAGCTGGGT
>JBAUOM010000464.1:0-4379 GCA_049579765.1 Xanthobacteraceae bacterium | reverse complement strand
GGGCCGCGCGAGGAGGCGCGCGTGCCGGCCAAGAGATCGATGTGCAACTTGATGGCATCGCTGCGATAGATGATGTCGGCGACGTAGATGGCGACGCCTTTGTCGTCAATCACGACGCAACGGCACTCCGCAACTGGCGCGCCGAGTTCGATCTGCAGCAGCCCGGCCGTCACCGGATCGGCGCTGCCGATCACCACCGTCTGGTGGGCGTCCTGCACCTCGATGCCTTTCATCGCCGCAAGCACCGACAGCGCGGGATGTTGACGGAACTTGTCGGGGGCGCGGCGGAATATGCTGTTGGCGAGATGGACGTTGACGACGCCGTAAGGCGCGCTGTCCTTGTATTGCAGGCTGCGTATAAAAACGTACTTCGACGCCAATTTGCCTTCGTCCTCGCGCAGCGTCGGCGCCGGCGGCGGATTGTCCATTTTGATGCGTTTGACCACGTTGTCCTTAATCGTCTCGACCAGCACCTCCCAGCTGGTCGCGAGCTTGAACCAGTAGCGCAACACCGGCGTATCGGCGACAAATGTGCCGCGCCCTTGCTGCGAATGCAGCAGGCCCTCATCCTGCAAAATACCGATCGCCTGGCGGATGGTTACGCGCGCCACCTCGAACTCGCGCTCCAATTCGACGAGCGTCGAAATCTTCTGGCCCGGCAGCCATTGCTTGGTCGCGATTCGCCGCCGCATCACTGAGGCGACCTGAATGTAGAGGGGAACGCGACTGCGGTCGTACACTTTCGAGAGTTCGGACATGGCCCCTTCAATAGTCCGCGGATGGTGTGTCCATCAGGCTGAAAACAAGCACAATATTGCGCCGGTTTGAAGCGCGTTTTCGCGCAGCGTCAAACGCCGATATTTCCGTCCGTTCAGGGCGCTTATTCCGCCGCGGTCTGATAGGCCTCGAGCGGTGGGCAAGAACAGACCAGATTGCGATCCCCATAGGCGTTGTCGATCCGGTTAACCGGCGGCCAGTATTTTTGCGCCGGAGAGACACCCGCGGGGAAGCACGCCTGCGTCCGCGAATACGGGTGCTGCCAGTGCTCGTCGGCAAGATCGCGCACGGTGTGAGGCGCATTCTTTAGCAGATTCGTCTCGCGTGGTGCCTGACCCTGCTCGATGGCGCGGATCTCGGTACGGATCACAACCATCGCGTCGCAGAAGCGGTCGAGTTCGGCCTTCGATTCCGACTCGGTCGGTTCGACCATCAGCGTGCCGGCGACCGGAAAGCTCATAGTTGGGGCATGGAAGCCGTAGTCGATCAGCCGCTTGGCGACATCATCGACGCTCACGCCGGAGGAGGTCTTCAGCGGCCGCAGATCGAGAATGCACTCATGTGCAACGCGGCCCGAGTGGCCCCTGTACAGAAGCGGATAATACGCATCGAGCCGCCGGGCGATGTAGTTGGCATTGAGAATTGCGGTTTCGGTCGCGGCCTTGAGCCCCTCACCGCCCATCATCAGGCAATAAAGCCACGGAATCAGGAGGATCAGTGCCGAGCCGTAGGGCGCCGCAGAAACCGGCCCGACAACATCCGGCCCGTGCTTCCACTCCGGATGTCCCGGCAGGAAACGCGCCAGGTGCTGCTTGACTCCGATCGGCCCGACGCCCGGTCCGCCGCCACCGTGCGGAATACAGAACGTCTTGTGCAGGTTGAGATGGCCGACGTCGGCGCCGTAGTCGCCCGGCCGCATCAGCCCAACCTGCGCGTTGAGGTTGGCCCCATCGAGATAGACTTGTCCGCCATGCAAGTGGACGATGTCGCAGATCGCGCGCACTTCTTCCTCGAACACGCCGTGCGTCGAAGGATAAGTGATCATGATCGCGGCGAGGCGCTCGGCGTGCTCGCTCGTTTTGGCGCGCAGATCCTCGATGTCGACATTGCCGTTTCCATTGCAGCGAACAACGACCACCTCCATGCCGGCCATATGCGCGGAGGCCGGGTTGGTGCCGTGCGCGGAAGCGGGAATGAGGCAGACCGTGCGATGGGGCTGCCCGCGCGCGCGATGATAGGCGCGGATCGCTAGGAGGCCGGCAAACTCGCCCTGTGCGCCGGAATTCGGCTGGAACGAAATCGCGTCATAGCCGGTGAGCGCGCGCAAAATGGCGCCGAGCTCGGCGAGCACCGTCGCGTAGCCTTTGGTCTGCGCAGGCGGCGCAAACGGATGCAGATCGGCGAATTCAGGCCAGGTGATCGGCATCACCTCGGCTGTCGCATTGAGCTTCATCGTGCAGGAGCCGAGCGGAATCATGCTGCGGTCAAGCGCGAGATCGCGGTCGGCAAGGCGGCGCAAGTAGCGCAGCAACTCGGTCTCCGAACGATACAGGTGGAACACCGGATGCGTCAGAAATGAACTAGTGCGGGCAAGCTCCGGCGGAATGGTAGCCGATGGTTCGGCGAGCCCGGCGGCGCGACGTGCGGCAGTCTGCGGCGTGTCGCCGAAGGCGCACCATACCGCTTCGATGATTTCCTGCGTCGTCGTCTCATCGACGCTGATGCCGATGCACGATGCGCCTGCCTGGATGTCGCGCAGATTGATACCGGCCTTGCGCGCACGCTCCACAATCTCCTCGCGCCGCGTACCGACCTCGACCGTAACCGTATCGAAAAATGCCGAAGGCTCCACGTGGAAACCGAGCCCGATCAACCCAGCCCGCAACATCGCCGCCTTGGCGTGGATCCCGCGCGCAATCGCAGTCAGTCCTTCCGGGCCGTGATAAACCGCGTACATCGAGGAGATCACGGCAAGCAGCACCTGTGCCGTGCAGATATTGGAGGTCGCCTTCTCCCGCCGGATGTGCTGCTCGCGAGTTTGCAGCGCGAGCCGGTAGGCACGCTCGCCGCGGCTGTCGATCGAGACGCCGACCAGTCGTCCGGGCAAAGCGCGTTTATGCGCGTCCTTTGTCGCGATATAGGCAGCATGCGGCCCGCCATAGCCCATAGGCACGCCAAAGCGTTGCGTCGAGCCGACTGCAATGTCGGCGCCAAGTTCCCCAGGCGGCTTCAGCAGCGTCAGTGCCATGGGATCGGCCGCGACGATCGACATGGCGTTCACCGCCTTGAGCCGGGCGATTGGCCCGCGCGGATCGCGGACATGCCCGAAGGTGCCCGGATACTGGAAGAGCGCGCCGAACACTTGCGCCGGATCGAGATCGCGGAACGGATCCCCGATCTCGACGCGCCAGCCGAGCGCCTCGGCGCGTACCGAAAGCACCGCAAGCGTCTGCGGGTGGCAATCCTTATCGGCGAAAAACGTTGTCCGCTCGCTGTTGGCGATGCGATGCGCCATCGCCATCGCCTCGGAGGCTGCCGTTGCCTCGTCGAGCAGTGACGCATTGGCGATCTCGAGCCCGGTGAGATTGGCCACCATGGTCTGGAAATTGAGCAGCGCCTCAAGGCGGCCCTGGCTGATTTCCGGCTGATACGGCGTGTAGGCCGTGTACCACGCCGGGTTTTCGAGGATGTTGCGCTGGATCACCGGCGGCAGTACCGTGCCGTAGTAGCCCTGCCCGATCAGCGAAATCATCTTCACGTTCTGCGCGGCAACCGCGCGGGCGCGGGCAAGCGCCTCGGTCTCGGACAGCGGTACCGCAAGGGTGAGCTTGCCTTTCTGGCGGATGTCCTGCGGTAGCGTCTGGGCCATCAACTCATCGAGGCTTGCGGCCCCGATTGTTTCCAGCATCGCCCGCACATCAGTCGGCGAGGGCCCGATATGGCGGCGGGAGAACGGCAATTGCGCTTCCATCTTCATTGCAGCATCCCTTGTCCTGTGCGGGCGCGGTCTATTGAGCTTCGACGATCAGTTTTTGATACGCCGTCTCATCCAGCAATTTGTCGAACTGCGAGCGGTCCGAAACCTTGATCTTGAACAGCCAGCCTTTGCCGGTCGGATCGGAATTCACGAAGGTCGGATCGTCGACGACCTGCTGATTAACCTCGATCACCTCGCCGTTCACGGGCGCATAGACGTCCGAGGCCGCCTTGACGGATTCGACCACAGCCGCGGGGCCGCCCGCTTTGAGGATGGCGCCAAGCTTCGGCAGTTCGACAAAGACCAGATCGCCCAATTTCTCCTGCGCGAAGGATGTGATCCCGACCGTCGCGAACTCATTGTCGATCGAGATCCATTCGTGATCGGGAGTGAATTTCATCATCGAGCGTCTCCAGCCTGGCGTTTGTATTTCGGGGCGATGAATGGAAGCGGCGCGAGCCGTAGCGGCACGCGCTCGCCGCGCAATTCGGCGAATACTGACGCACCGCCTTTGGCAACAGCGGCGGCGACGTAGCCCATGGCAATCGGGGCGTTGAGGCTCGGCCCAAATCCGCCGGAGGTGATGACGCCGATCGGTTCAGAGGATTGCCGATCGGCATAAAGC
>JBAUOM010000463.1:0-5671 GCA_049579765.1 Xanthobacteraceae bacterium | reverse complement strand
TCGTGCCGGTGAGCGCCTCGATCCGCCGCACGCCGGCGGCGACGCCGCTGTCGGCGAGCGAGCCGATCAGGCCGATGTCGCCGGTGCGCCGCACATGCGTGCCGCCGCACAGCTCCACCGACCACCCGAGCGTGTTGCCGCCGCCCTCTCCCATCGCCACGACGCGCACCTCCTCGCCGTATTTTTCGCCGAACAGCGCGCGCGCGCCGGACGCAATCGCTTCGTCGACCGCCATCAGCCGCGTCGTCACCGGGGCATTCTGCAGCACGACGTCGTTGGCGATGTCCTCGACCCGCTCGATCTCCTCCGCCGTCATCGGCTTAGGATGCGCGAAGTCGAAACGCAGCCGGTCGGGCGCGACCAGCGAGCCCTTCTGCGCGACGTGGTCGCCGAGCACCTGGCGCAGCGCTTCATGCAATATGTGGGTGGCCGAATGGTTGCGGCGGATGGCGCCGCGGCGGGAATGATCGACCTCGAGCGTGAGCGCGGCGCCGGCCGCGAGCGTGCCTTCCTCGACCACGCCGGAATGCACGACCACGTCGCCCGCCTTCTTCTGGGTGTCGGCAACGCGAAACCGCACGCCCTCGCCCGTCATCGTGCCGGTATCGCCGACCTGCCCGCCCGATTCGGCGTAGAACGGCGTCTGGTTGAGCACGACCGCGCCGCTCTCCCCCGCCCGCAGGGCCGGCACTTCGTTGCCGTCCTTCACCAGCGCGGCGACGACGCCCTCGGCGGTTTCGGTCTCGTAGCCCAAGAACTCGCTGGCGCCGGACTTCTCGCGCAGTTTGAACCACACCGCCTCGGTCGCGGCCTCGCCGGAGCCGGCCCACGAGGCGCGCGCCTTCTCGCGCTGGCGCTCCATGGCAGTGTTGAAGCCTTCGGTGTCGACCGCGATGCCGCGCGGCCTGAGCGCATCCTGCGTGAGGTCGAGGGGAAAGCCGTAGGTATCGTAGAGCGTGAACGCGGTCTCGCCCTTCAGGTGGTCGCCGCGCTCAAGGCCGCGGCTCTCCTCGTCGAGAATGGCCAGCCCGCGCTCGAGGGTGTTGCGGAAGCGCCGTTCCTCGAGCTCGAGCGTCTCCGCGATCAGCGCCTGCGCGCGGGTAAGCTCGGGATAGGCCTGGCCCATCTCGCGGGTGAGCGTAGGCACGAGCTTCCACATCAGCGGGTCGCGCGCGCCGAGCAGCTGCGCATGCCGCATGGCGCGGCGCATGATGCGCCGGAGCACGTAGCCGCGGCCTTCGTTCGAGGGGAGCACGCCGTCGGCAATGAGGAACGCAGAAGCCCGCAGGTGATCGGCAATAACGCGATGCGACACCGCGCGCGGACCTTCGGGCTCGACCCCGGTGAGATCGGCGACGTGGGAGATGATGGCGCCGAACAGGTCGATCTTGTAGTTGTCGTGGGTGCCCTGCAGCGCCGCGGCGATGCGCTCGAGCCCCATGCCGGTGTCGATCGACGGCCGCGGCAGCTCGGCGCGCTCCCCGCCGGCGAGCTGCTCGAACTGCATGAACACCAGGTTCCAGATCTCGATGAAGCGGTCGCCGTCGGCGTCGGGCGAGCCCGGCGGGCCGCCGGGAATGTGCGGCCCGTGGTCGTAGAAGATTTCCGAGCAGGGCCCGCAGGGGCCGAGTTCGCCCATCTGCCAGAAATTGTCGCTGCCGGCGATGCGCCCGATCTTGCTCTCGGGCAGGCCGGCGATCTTCTTCCAGAGGTCGAATGCCTGGTCGTCCTCCGCGAAGACGGTGACCATCAGGCGGTCGACCGGCAGCCCGAACTCCTTGGTGACGAGAGTCCAGGCGAGCTCGATAGCGCGGTCCTTGAAGTAGTCGCCGAACGAGAAGTTGCCGAGCATCTCGAAGAAGGTGTGGTGGCGCGCGGTATAGCCGACATTGTCGAGGTCGTTGTGCTTGCCGCCGGCGCGCACGCATTTCTGCGCGGTGGTCGCGCGCGAATAGGAGCGCTTCTCGAGGCCGGTGAAGACGTTCTTGAACTGCACCATGCCGGCATTGGTGAACATGAGGGTGGGGTCGTTGCGCGGCACGAGCGGGGACGACGGCACGATCTCGTGGCCGTTCTTGGCGAAGTAGTCGAGAAAGCTCGATCTGATCTCGTTGACGCCGCTCATTCCCACATATCCCAGGTTGCCGGTGCTTTTAGCGGCGCCTCCCGCCCCTGTCCAGGAAGCCGGGCCACGCAAGCGCGATGCGACTGCATTGCCATTCCTGCGCCGCCCGGGTCGGCCGGCCGACGAGCGAGTCGGAGCGCGCGAGCGGAGACGACGGCTCGCCCGCGGCGACACGTGCAGCCCGGCAGGGCAATGCCCTTACCGCTGCGCCGCCGATCGTTTATATAAGCGGCTCGCCCCACCCGCGCACCGCGCCGCGCCCGCGGCAATCGCACCGAGCAACCCCGGACAGCCGATGGATCCAACGCCGCGACAGCCGGCTTCGCGCCTGGAAGAGCTGCTGCGCTCGCGCCAATTCGTCATCACCGCCGAGATCACGCCGCCGGTCTCGTGCGAGGCCGACGACTTCTTGCGCAAGGCGCTGCCGCTCGCCGGCTTGGCCGATGCGGTCAACGTCACCGACGGGGCGAGCGCCCGCGCCCATCTGTCGGCGCCGATCGCGGCCGCGATGCTCGCGCGCGCGGGAATTGAGCCGATCCTCCAACTCACCTGCCGGGATCGCAACCGGATCGCGCTGCAAGGCGACCTCATGGGCGCCGCCGCGAGCGGCGTGCACAACCTCCTGTGCCTCACCGGCGACGACCCCAAGGCCGGCGACCAGCCCGACACCAAGGCGGTGTTCGACGTCGATTCCGCCACGCTGACCGCGATGGCGCGCGACCTGCGCGACAAGGGCGAGCTTCCCTCCGGGCGCAAGGTCGCCGGCCAGGCGCGATTCTTTCTCGGCGCCGCGGACGCGCCGATCGAGCCGCCCGCGGACTGGCGCCCCGACAAGCTCGCGGCCAAGATCGCCGCCGGTGCCGAATTCGCGCAGACCCAATTCTGCATGGATCAGGGCATTGTGCAGCGCTACGCGGCGCGGCTCAACGAGCACGCGGCGACGCGGGAGCTGTTCCTGCTCGTGGGCATCGCGCCGCTGCGCTCGGCCAAATCGGCGCGCTGGATGAAGAAGCACCTCTACGGCACCATCATTCCGGACGCCTTCATCGATCGGCTGGAACAAGCCGCCGATCCGGCGGCGGAGGGCGAGCGCATCGCGCTCGAGCTGATCGAGCAGCTGGCGCATGTGCCCGGGGTCGCCGGCGTGCACATCATGGCACCGGCCAACGAGGCGGCAGTGCCGCGCGTGATCGCCGACGCGCGCAAGCGGCTGCCGCGGCGCTAGAGCGGGATGATTTTCGTTGAATCATCATCCCGCTCTAACCTTTTGTTTTGCGCGTGATCTTTTCCGAAAACCGGTATCCACTTTCGGGATCACGCGCTAGGGTCGACGAGCGGCTCGCTTTCGCCGCCGGTCGCCCGATGAACCCCTGAAACGCATTCGCAAAGACGGTGCGTGCACGCTGTCAAGCGACGCATTGTGGCGCGCTCCGGAAACCCCGCATTCCGCTTCGCGCGTCAAACGGGCGACGGGATTGCGGCCTTCATCCCGGCCGCGGCTCAAGCGCGCCCTCCCCCGTCACCCGCGGCGTAAGCCCGCGGGTCCATCCGCTTCGTCGCCACTCGATACATCGTTCGAAGCGGACGGATTGCCGGGGGCAGGCCCGGCAATGACGGTCGGGGGGCGGCAGCGGACGCGCAAAAACGGCGCGTCGCGCGTCTGTCATTCCGCCGCGTCGTCGTCGCGCTCCTCGCCGGCGAGAATCTTCTCGGCGATGAGGCCGGCATTCTGCCGGATGGCCGTCTCGATCTTGGCGGCGATGTCGGGATTGTCCTTGAGAAAGAGCTTGGCGTTCTCGCGGCCCTGGCCGATGCGCTGGCTGTCGTAGGAGAACCAGGAGCCCGACTTCTCCACCACGCCGGCCTTGACCCCGAGGTCGATGAGCTCGCCCGACTTCGACACGCCTTCGCCGTACATGATGTCGAACTCGACCTGCTTGAACGGCGGCGCGAGCTTGTTCTTGACCACCTTGACGCGAGTTTGGTTGCCGACCACCTCGTCGCGTTCCTTGATCGCACCGATGCGGCGGATGTCGAGGCGCACCGAAGCGTAGAACTTTAGCGCGTGGCCGCCGGTGGTGGTCTCCGGAGAGCCGTACATCACGCCGATCTTCATGCGGATCTGGTTGATGAAGATCACCATGGTGTTGGAGCGGTTGATCGAGGCGGTGAGCTTGCGCAGCGCCTGGCTCATCAGCCGCGCCTGCAGCCCGGGCTGGCTGTCGCCCATCTCGCCTTCGAGCTCGGCGCGCGGGACGAGCGCGGCGACCGAATCGATCACCAGCACGTCGATCGCGCCCGAGCGCACCAGCGTGTCGGCGATCTCCAGCGCCTGCTCGCCGGCGTCGGGCTGGGAGATCAGGAGGTCGTCGACGTTGACGCCGAGCTTGCGCGCGTAGATTGGGTCGAGCGCGTGCTCGGCATCGATGAAGGCGCAGATGCCGCCCTTCTTCTGCGCCTCGGCCAGGCAATGCAGCGCCAGCGTGGTCTTGCCGGAGGATTCCGGCCCATAGATCTCGACCACCCGGCCGCGCGGCAGGCCGCCGATCCCGAGCGCGATATCAAGGCCGAGCGAGCCGGTGGAGACGGTGTCCACGTCCATCGACTTGCTGTTCTTGCCGAGCCGCATGATCGAGCCCTTGCCGAAATTGCGCTCGATTTGCGACAGCGCGGCATCCAGGGCCTTCGACTTATCCATGGAGGAACCTTCGACGAGACGTAGCGCAGCGCTGGTCATTGCTTTCCACTCCTTATGACCGGGATTCGAAAGGCCGACAAACCCGTCCGACCGCGGAGGAGCAATGTACATGGTTTGTTCTCAGTTCGCAATATGTTCTTTTGCCGAGCGCGGTGCTGGCCTCTTTCCGAGGGCCAGTACCCCGAGCGCGGTCCGGCCGGTTCGGCCAGCGCCGGGAGCGCGCTCAATCGCCTTGACAGCTGCGCTTTGCTTTGGCGTGGCGTCTTTTTCATGCCATCAATGCCCCGGTAAGAAAACGAGCGTCGAACCGCCATGGCTACCGGCCAAGAGTGCGTGGACTACGCGAGGGAATGCGTTCGGCTCGCCGAGCTGACCCGGGATTCCGAGCTTCGGGACCATCTTCTCAACTTGGCGCGCGAGTGGATGGCGACGGCCAGGCACGAGGACAAGGCACCGGCGCCGCGATCAGCGCCGGTTTAGGGCCGGCCTCAGTTGGCGCGCTCAGCGTCGGTGTCACAGCTGAAATTCCGCCGCTGCGAGGCCCTTGGTACCCGCGCGCGGTGCTATTTTTGGACGGCCTTGGGCAGTGTCCCAATTTGACTTGCCATCAGGTTGCATATGTAATATCCTACAACTTATAATATCAAGGCTTGTTCCGCACTAGGTTCCAGAGGGATTGTCATGCACCGCGCTATCGCGGCCGCTATGGCTGCCACGACGTTGCTTGCGCTCCCGACCTCTCTGCTTGCGGGCGGAGAATGGCCGGACGGACCCAACAGGATTTGGTTCGAAAATCTCCGGCGTCCCGACAACCACCTGCATCCCGAACGACAGTTGGACAGCAAATC
>JBAUOM010000462.1:0-6827 GCA_049579765.1 Xanthobacteraceae bacterium | reverse complement strand
GGCCTACACTCTCGCGCACAACGACAGCGCCGCCGCCGGCCGAACGGCGCGGCCATCGAGGGAGGAATGAATGACCGTATCGGGTGCGATCGCGCGGCGAATATCCCGCCGCAAGTTCATGGCCGGCAGCGCGGGGGCGGGGGTTGCGCTCGCGAGCAATCTCGCCGCGCCCCCCATCCTGGCGCAGACGCGCGCCCCAATCCGGCTCGGCAATCTCAATTCGTTCACCGGCGCGATCGCCTATGCGGCCGAGAACAACGTCAACGGCATGAGCCTCTATTTCGACAGCGTCGGCTGGACCATCGCCGGCCGCAAGATCGAGATCATCAAGGAGGACGACCAGTTCAATCCCCAGGTCGGGTTGCAGAAGGCCAAGAAGCTGATCGAGAGCGACAAGGTCGACATGATCGTCGGCGTCCAGGCCAGCAACGTCGCGCTCGCCGTGCTCAACTATGCCAAGCAGCAGAAAGCCTTCTACGTCGTCTCCGGCGCCGGCACCGACGCCATTACCTGGGATCGCTACCCCTATCTCTTCCGTACCTCGATCTCGGCCTACCAGCTGAGCACGCCGATGGCGAACTGGGTCTACGACAATCTCGGCAAGGAGATCGTCACCACCGCCTCCGACTACGCCGGCGGCCGCGACGTCATCGCGCAGTTCAGGGGTCCCTACGTCGCGCGCGGCGGCAAGGTCATCAAGGAGATCTGGCCGCCGCTGGGCACGACCGACTTCAGCCCCTACCTGATCGACATCAAATCGATCAACCCCCCGGTCACCTACGACTTCATGCCCGGCGCCGACGCCATCCGCTTCATCCAGCAATATACCGAGTTCGGGTTGAAGGAGAAAATACCGCTCACCGGCTTCACCATCATCGATTCGCTGACCATGAGCGCGCTGGGCAAGACCGCCCTCGGCGTGATCTCCGCCACCACCTATACCGACACCGTCGACAACCCGGAGAGCAAGAAGTTCGTCGCCGACTACCAGGCCAAGTTCAAGGCGCTGCCGGACATCTTCTCCGACTACGGCTACGTCGCCGCGCGCGCCGTGCACGACGCGCTGCAGGCGACCGACGGCAACACGACCGACAAGGACAAACTCGCCGAAGCGATGACCAAGGTGAAGTTCAACGCGCCGCGCGGGCCGTTCCGCATGGACCCGGTCGTCCACAATCCCATCCAGGACATCCACATCTGCCAGGTGGTGGAGAAGGACGGCAAGGTCACCAGCAAGGTCATCACCACGGTGAAGGACGTGCAGGACCCGGGTAAGAGGATCTATTGATCTCCGTTGCTGTCGTTCCCGCGCAAAGCGGGAACCCATAACCACCGGCCTCTGACTATGGGTCCCCATCGCATGTCGGCCGCAGCCGACATGCGCTCTCAAGGAGCCGGTCTCGGCAAGCCCGAGATCGGTTGCGCGGGGACGACGACAGGGGAAGCTGATCGGTCGACTTCGCATGACGGCGGGCTGAGGGGCGGATGGAGTTTCTGGTCGCCCAGCTCCTGAACGGGCTGGTCTACGGCGTGCTGCTGTTTCTCATGGCGGCGGGCCTCTCGTTGATCTTCGGATTGATGAACGTCGTGAGCCTCGCCCACGGCTCCTTCTTCATGCTGGGCGCGTTCTTCGGGCTGTCGATCCTGCAATTCACCGGCAGCTTCTGGCTCGCGCTCGTGCTCGCGCCCATTTCCGTCGCCGTGCTCGGCATCGTCATGGAAGTGTTGTTCATGCGTCCGCTCTACCGGCGGGGCCACATGGACCAAGTGCTGCTGACCTTCGGCTTCACCTTCGTGTTCTTCGACCTCGTGCAATCGGTATGGGGCCGGGTGATCCTGCGCATGCCGGCGCCGGACATTCTCCAGGGCGCGACGCAGATCGGGGTCGGGGTGTTCTCGACCTATCGGTTGTTCCTGATCGGCCTCGGCGTCGCGCTGGCGCTGCTGCTCTGGCTGTTCCTCGAGCGCAGCCGCATCGGCGCCATGGTGCGGGCGGGCGTCGACGACGCCGCCATGGCGTCGGGTCTCGGCGCCAATGTCCCGCTCCTCTTCACCGGCATCTTCGGCGCCGGCGTGGCCTTGGCCGCGCTCGGCGGCGTGGCGGCCGGCCCGGTGCTCGGCCTCTATCCCGGGATGGATACCGAGATCCTCATCCCCGCCTTCATCGTCATCGTGATCGGCGGCATGGGCAGCCTGCGCGGCGCCTTCGTCGGTAGCCTTCTCATCGGCGAGGCCGACACGTTCGGCAAGGCCTATTTCCCGAGCCTGGCCTTGTTCCTCATCTATCTGGTGATGGCCTCGGTGCTGCTGCTGCGGCCGCAAGGCCTGTTCGGCGTCAAATATACCGGCGTGGCCGCGGCGCCCGCTGTCGGCACTGTGAGCACCCCCGCGACCAGGGAAACGCGCGTCGCGGGGCTGGTCGCGATCCTGGCGATGCTGCTCTTTCCGTTCCTGGCGACGGACTATCCGCGCGCACTGATCGCGGAAATCTACATTTTCGCGATCTTCGCCATGAGTCTCGACCTCCTGCTCGGGTTCACCGGCCTGATGTCGCTCGGCCATGCCGCATTCTTCGGGCTCGGCGCCTACGCGGTCGCGATTCTCGGGACGCTGTTCGGCGTAAATGCCTGGCTCGGGCTCATGGCCGGCGTCGGCGCCGCCGCCGGCGGCGCGGCGCTCATCGGCTTCTTCTGCGTGCGCACCAGCGGCATCCCCTTCCTGATGCTCACGCTCGCGTTCTCCCAACTGGTGTTTTCTGTGGCGCTGAAATGGCGCGACGTCACCGGCGGAAGCGACGGCATGGCGATCGCGGAAAAGCCCGGCTTCCTCGGTTTCGACCTCGCCAATTCGTTGCCCATGTATTTCATGACGCTCGTCTTCCTGCTGCTCTCCTACTGGGCCTTGCGGCGGCTGCTCAACGCCCCGCTCGGGCACGTCTTCGTCGGCATTCGCGAGAACGAGCCGCGCATGCTGGCGATCGGCTATCCCACGCGCGCCTACAAGCTTCTCGCCTTCACCATCGCGGGGGCGTTCGCCGGGTTGTCCGGCGGGCTCTACGCCATCTTCAACAGCTTCATCTCGCCCGATGCGGTCTACTGGACCGCCTCGGGCGACATCCTGATCATGACCATGCTCGGTGGTGCCGGCACGCTGATCGGGCCCGCGATCGGCGCGGGAGTGTTCCTCTTGATGAAGAACGTGGTGAGCTCCTACAGCGAGCATTGGCTCGCCATCATCGGGACGATCTTCATCTGTTGCGTGCTCTTCTTCCCCGGCGGGATCTGGGGCACGCTGCGGCGGATGCGCTGGCGGAGGCGCAAGCCGTGAGCGTGCTGCGCACCGATCGCCTCTGCCGCTCGTTCGGCAATCTCGTCGTCACCAACGACGTCAATCTCACCGTCGAAACCGGCGAGCGGCACGTCATCATCGGCCCGAACGGCGCCGGCAAGACCAGCCTGGTCAACCAGATCGGCGGCCAGCTCGAGCCCAGCGGCGGCCGCATCTTCGTCAAGGACACCGACATCACCGGCTGGTCGCCGAGCCGGGTGAGCCGCCTCGGCGTCGCGCGCACGTTCCAGCGCAACAATCTGTTCCAGAACCTCAGCGTGATGGAAAATCTCCGTCTCGCCGTGCAGGCGCGCCGCGGCCGTCCGCTCGACTTCTTCACCCCGGTGCGGCGCATCCGCGATCTCGTGGCGCGCGCCGAGGGGCTGATGCAGCGCGTGCATCTGGGCGGCGACGGAGCCCGGCTCGCCCGCAACCTGTCCTACGGCGAGCAGCGCCAGCTCGAGATCGGGATCGCGCTCGCCGGCGAGCCCGACCTCCTTCTCCTCGACGAGCCGACGTCCGGCATGTCGCCGGCCGAGACCGGCCGCATGATCGAGCTGATCGCCTCGCTACCGCGCTCGCTCTCGATCCTGATGATCGAGCACGACATGAAGGTGGTGTTCTCGGTCGCCGACCGCGTGACGGTACTCTACTATGGCGAGGTGCTGGCGACCGGCACGCCGGCCGAAATCCAGGCGAACCGCCGCGTGCGCGAGGTCTATCTCGGGATGGCCCATTGATGCTCGATCTCGAGAACGTCAACGCCTATTACGGCGACAGCCATATCCTGCACGGCGTCTCGTTCGCCGTAGAGGAAGGCGAGGTCATCTGCCTGCTCGGCCGCAACGGCGCCGGTAAGACCACCACCATCCTCACCATCATGGGCTACCTCAAGCCGCATCCGGGCCGCATTCGCTACCGCAATCGCGATATCGCGGCGCTGCCGCCCTATCGGGTGGCGCGGCTCGGCTTCGGGTTCGTGCCGCAGGAGCGCGGCATTTTTCCGAGCCTCACGGTGCGCGAGAATCTCACCGTGTTCGCGCGCAAGGGCGGCGGCGGTCGCTGGACGCTCGAGCGGATTTTCGCGCTGTTTCCCAGCTTGCGCGCGCGCGAGCGCAATCTCGGCTTCCAGCTCTCCGGCGGAGAGCAGCAGATGCTCTCGATCGCGCGCGCGCTCATGCTCAATCCTTCCCTGCTTCTGCTCGACGAGCCGTCCGAAGGGCTGGCGCCGATGATCGTCCAGGAGATCGTCGCGGTGCTCAAGGATCTCAAGCGAGAAGGTCTCGCGGTCCTGCTGGTCGAGCAAAACCTGCACACCGCCCTGGCGGTAGGCGACCGCCACCACGTCATGAACAAAGGCGAGATCTGCTTTACCGGCACATCGGCGGAGCTCGAGAACAACGAATTCGTGTTGCGCAACTATCTCAGCGTCTAGTGTGGCGGTTCAGCAGTCCGCTGCATTCTTGCGGTTCGATCCGGGTGGATGCCTGCACCGTCATGCCGGCGCGTTGCCAATCCGTAATGTGCCGTTCATGTCGGGTTCAGTATGGGAGGGGTTAAGTGCGGCATCATCCTCAGCATCGCGGAGTCAATGCAATGCTCAGCAAACTTTCGATGGTTGCCGCCGCGGCGGCGCTGCTCGTCGTCCCCGCTTCGGCCTTCGCCCGCGGCGGAGGGCACGCCGGGGGTCACGCCGGAGCCGCCCACTTCAGCGTCAACAAGAGCGTGAGCAGGAATGGCAGGAACGTCACCAGGAATGTCGGCGTCAACCGCAACGTCAACGTCAACCGAAACGTCAACGTACGCGTCGGTCAACGCTACAACGGCGGCATATGGTACGGCGCCGGACGGCATTACTGGAACGGCCGGTGGTATGCTTATGGTGTCGGCTCATGCTGGTCGCTCACGCCGATCGGCTACGTCTGGGTCTGCGGCTGAGCAGGATGCGCGCGGGGCTGGGACGACCCAGCCCCCGGTGCGATCTCGGCGCGGCCTCCGACATCCTTCGCCGCGCGAACGGAAATTTCGGTTTGCAATCCGATCCGCAGTCCTTACCGTGCCGATCACGGCAAGGGCGAGCGGACTTGAAGGAATATGCGTTGTCGGCTTCTCGACTGTCGCGGTGGCGCCGCGGCACCGCGCCGCTCGTTCCAAGCAATGGCTCACCCTTGTTTTTGAACGAAGCGGGGAAAGATGTCGGAAGCTGATCTCGTCGGCGGCTCGCGGCAGGACCGCGAGCAAATTCTCAAGTTGCACGCGCACTACATCGACGCCAACGCCCGCTTCGACCGGCAGATGCTCGATCCCATCTGGAGCAAGGCCCCGGAGGCACTGTTCTTCAACCTCAATGGCCATACCTACAAGGGGCGCGAGCATTGGTTCCGTCTGTGGGAGTTCTATGGACAGAACGTGCAATCGAGCCACTGGACGCCGTTCGATCTCGGCGGAGTCGTCTCCGACGACATGGCCGTAGTCTGGTGCCATCGCCACACCAAGCGCAATTGGGTCGGCAAGGCGCAGCCGCCGAAAGACATCCATTACAGCGGCGAGGAGTTCATCACCCGCTCGACCATGGTGTTCCGCAAGGAAGCCGGCGAATGGCGGGTCGTGCACGCGCACTTTTCCGAAGCGAGCTCGGGCGCGCGCCCCGGCGGCGTATGACGCATCGTCTTGAGGATTGACGGATTTTCCTTGCTGTCGTTCCCGCGCAAGCGGGAACCCATAACCACCGGCTCTGGAATATGGGTCCCCGCTTTCGCGAGGACGACAAACATTGAGGAATAGCTGTGGTTGATTTGCCGAAGCTCAGCGTCCGCCTGCATGGCGGCATCGATCCGCGGCGCTGCCTTGGCCTCGCCAGGGTCGCCGACGCGAGCGGATATGATTCCATCTGGTTTGCCGAGAACCCGTTCAACCGCGGAGTGCTGCCGGCGGCTTCGGCCTGCGCGGCGGCCACCGCCCGCGTGCGCATCGGCATCGGCGTGTTCAACCCCTACAACCGGCATCCGACGCTGATCGCGATGGAGATCGGCGCGCTCGACGAGTTGGCGCAGGGACGCGCGCGCCTGGGGCTCGGATCAGGCATCGCGGCCGCGACCGAGCGCATGGGCTTGAGCACGGATCGTCCGCTCGCCGCGGCGCGCGACGCGATCATGATCGTGCGCGCCATGCTCGCGGGAGAAGAAGTGAGCTATAGCGGACGGGTCTTCTCCGCGCACAAGGCCAAGCTTGAATACCAGGCGCTACGGCCGGACATGCCGCTGCTCATGGCGGGCAGGGGCGAGCAGGCGCTCGCGCTGTGCGGAAAGATCGCCGACGGGCTGATGATCTCGAATATGTGCCCGCCGCAATTCACGCGGGCGGCCGTCGAGGCGGTGGACGAGGCCGCGCGCGCCGCGCAGCGGCCGGCGCCCGCCGAGATCGTGCAATACGTCCCCTGCGCGGTACGGTCCGACCGCGCCGAGGCCCATCGGCTGGCCAAGGCGACGATCGGCGAGATG
>JBAUOM010000461.1:0-5372 GCA_049579765.1 Xanthobacteraceae bacterium | reverse complement strand
CCGAACGGCTGGGCGAGGATCACCTCGTCCGTCTCGACGCGCTCGCACAATTGTCCGACACCGCGCTCACGCGCGAGGTCGCGATCGAGATCGGCGAGAGCGGACTCCCGACCACCTTCGTTCCAGGCCGCAATCTGGTGTTCCTCGCCTTCGCCGGGGCGCTCGCCTATCGGCGAGGCGTCAAGCATCTCGTCGCCGGCATGTGCGAGACCGATTTCTCCGGCTATCCCGACTGCCGCGACGATACGCTCAAAGCCATGCAGCTTGCGCTCAACCTCGGGATGGAGCGCCGCTTCGTCATCCATGCGCCGTTGATGTGGATCGACAAGGCGGCGACCTTCGCGCTGGCGCACGGCATCGGCGGCGACCTGTTCCTCGACGTGCTGGTCGAGGATACCCACACCTGCTATCTCGGCGACCGCTCGCACCGCCACGACTGGGGCTACGGCTGCGGGCGGTGTCCGGCCTGCCGCCTGCGGGCCGACGGTTTTGCGAGGTGGAAGTCGGCAAAATGACCGCGATCGACGCCAAGCGCAGGCGCGAGGGGCTCGGGTTTCTCGTCCTGTTCGCGCTCACCATTCCGGCGGCGAACTGGCTGATCGGGCACGCCGGCACGGTGTGCCTGCGCGACGGGCCTTGCCTCATCCCGGTGGCGCCGGGCGTCATGGCGCCGTCGGGCGTCATAATGGCGGGGATCGCGCTCGTGCTGCGCGACCTGGTGCAGCGCCGGCTCGGGGTCGCGGCGGCTTCCATCGCGATCCTCGCCGGCGCCGGGCTCTCGGCGCTGCTGGCGCCGCCCGCGCTGGTGGTCGCCTCGGCGGTCGCGTTCCTGCTCTCCGAGTTTGCCGACCTCGCGGTCTATACTCCGCTCGCGCGACGCGGCCTGATCATGGCCGTCGCCGCCTCCGGCGCGGTCGGACTCGTCGTGGATTCGGTCGTGTTTCTGTGGCTCGCTTTCGGCTCGCTCGACTTCCTGCTCGGCCAGATCGTCGGCAAGGCGTGGATGGTCCTGCTTTCGATTCCACTGGTGGGCTGGCTGCGCCGGCGCGACGAACGGCTCGGCATCCTGCCGGCCTGACATTTGCACTCGGATCAGGAATTGGCAAAGAGGTTTGCCATGACTGCCGCCCTTTACGACACGCTGCGCGGGATCACCACCGCAACCGTTACCACCATGTTGTTGAAGAAGGGCATCCGGCGCTGCTGGATGAGCGGGCCGAAGCCGCTGCTTTGCGGCCGCGAACGCCTGGTCGGCCCGGCCTTCACGCTCCGCTTCGTGCCGGTGCGCGAGGACCTTGCCACGCCGGAAAGCTGGGCGAAGCCGATCTCGACCCGGGCCGCGATCGAGGAAATGCCGGAAGGTGCGATCGCGGTCGCCGACGCCATGGGCATCACCTCGGCCGGTATTTTCGGCGACATCCTGACGATGCGCATGGTTCGGCGCAGGGTGACGGCGCTGGTCACCGACGGGGCGGTGCGCGACAAGGCCGGTGTGCTCGCCTCCAAGCTGCCGGTCTGGTGCGCCGGGATCGCGGCGCCGGCATCGGTCAACGCTCTCACCTTCGTCGGCTGGCAGGAGCCGATCGGCTGCGGCGGGTGCGCCGTCTTTCCCGGCGACGTCATCGTGTGCGACGACGACGGCGCGGTGGTAATCCCGCAGAATCTGCTCGCGTTCGTGGCCGAGGAGGGCGCCGAGCACGAGCGCATGGAGAGCTTCATCGTCGGCGAGGTCGAATGCGGCGCCAAGCTGCCCGGCCTCTATCCCATGAACGACGAGGCCAAGGCACGCTATGAGGCGTGGAAGAAGCAATGATAGTGATGAAAGTTTCGACCGTCGTTCGCCGCGGAAAGCCGGGGATTGATGACCGCCGGCCGCGGAATACGGTCGCCCAGTGATACCCCAGCGTCCATCTGTGACGGCCAGTGTGGCGCGTACCGCATAATGATGCGAACTTTGGAATCGGGGCATTAGTTAGTGCCCCGAACCCGAAGTTCGCGCACATCGTACGGCAAGGGCGATCGCGAACTTCGAGTTCAAAAGGGGCACTAGAATCATAGAGTTGCTAGTGGTCCTTAGATCCCGAAGTTCGTGTCCGAGCGTGCTGCCGAACTTCGGAATCGGACCACTAATTAGCTCTCGGCAGCGCCGGCTTCGACCGGAAGCGCTTGGCCCCAAGGCGAGCCGTCGGCGTTGAACACCTGAACGCGCAGCGCACGCTGCGCCGAAGGGTCGGCCGCCAACGCCTCCTCCCACGCCATGACAAATCGGCCGTCGGAGATCGCGGCGATGGCCGGGTGGAATAGATCGCCGACGGTGGCGGCGTCGAGCGTGATCTCCGGCCCGCACGCGGAGCCGTCCGGGTTGAACACCTGCAGCCGGATCAGGCAGCGCGAGCCGTTGTCGCCCTTTGCGTCACAGTCCTGTCGCGCCACGATCAGATGCTTGTCCCGTGGAGCAGGATTCGGCAGGGCCTGTTGCGGGGGGGCATGGCTGGGTGTCGATGTGTCGGGCATGTCGTTCGTCCATCGGTCGATGGCCCACGATGGTGGCGGGAAGCAAACGACGCCAGACATCGGCGGCCAACGTTTCATTAGTCGCCGCGCAACGCGCCTTGCGTTGCGCGCACGCAGGCCGCGTGAAATAATCCGCAAGACTTACTCGCAATCGCTTCGACATTGCGCGCGCTTGTTTCCTTGTTTTTGGCGCGGCGAAGCGCCGGATAAGGCAGACGATCCATGGAAATGAACCAGATCCGCTATTTTCTCGCCGCCTGCGAGACGCTGAACTTCACCCGCGCGGCCGAGAAGTGCGACGTGTCGGCGCTGACCCGCGCCATCCACACCCTCGAAGAGGAGCTCGGCGGGCAACTGTTCCGCCGCGAGCGGCACCTCACCCATCTCACCGATCTCGGCCGGCTGATGCAGCAGCACCTGACCGCCGCGCAGCAGGCGGCCGACGCGGCGCGCAAGGACGCAGCGCAGTATGCCAAGGCCGACACGACGCTCAAGCTCGGCGTGGTCGCCACCATGCCGGCGCGGCACCTGGTCGGATATCTGCGCGCACTGCGCGCCGCCGCGCCGGAGCTGGAGCTGCAGATCTGGGAGGCCAATTGCGAGGAGTTGAGCGCGGCGCTGCTTCAGGGCGAGATCGACGTCGCGATCAGCACGTCATGCGAGTACGATGAGCGGCTGCGCGCCACCCCCTTGTTCCGCGAGCGCTATCACGTCGCCTTCGCCCCCGGCCACCGCTACGAGAAGATGAACGCGGTGCCGATGCGCGAGTTCGAAGGCGAGCCTTACGTCAAGCGCCTGCACTGCGAGTTTCCGTCGAACTTCGCCAAGCTCGCGGTTGCAAAGCCGTATCAGCAGGTGCGGGTGCGCTACGTCGGCGAGCGCGAGGACTGGGTGCAGGCGATGGTGAGCGCCGGGCTCGGCATGACCGTGATGCCGGAATTCCTGCCGATCCTGCCCGGCATCGAGATGCGCCTCGTGGTCGAGCCGGAGGTGCACCGGCAGATCAGCCTGGTGACCGTCGCCGGCCGGCCGCACGCCAGGCCGGTGGCGCTCGCCGTCGCGGCGGCCAAGGCCTATCATTGGGAGCGGCCGCGTCCCGGACCCGAGACCGCAGCGCAGGCGGGCACCGCCTAAGCTCGCAAAGGCGGCGCCTGCCATTTGTGGAGCGAGCGGCCGTCGGCGCAAACTCTCCGCTCGGGCGCGGCGCACCTCCCCGGCGGTATGATGGCCGGGGCCGGCAACGAGCCCGTCGAGACGCCGTGCGTCGGCCGGAAAGCTTGGATTAACCACGGCCCCGTAAACGGAGTATGAGTGGCCGCGAGGGGGTGGTTGTACCGATGTCGGTCCGCGCGACGAGCCTGGCGTTTGTCTTCGGCGCGGTGGTTCTCGGCGGCGCCGCCGCCGAGCCGACCGGCACGGCCGTGCCCCAGGGCGGGGAGGCGAGCGACTTTCCGGTGGCGAGCGAGGTACGCCTGGGGGGCGACGACGGCCAGACCCGCCTCATCGTCGATCTCAGCCGCAAGATCGACATCCGCGCCTTCACCCTCGCCAATCCCTACCGGGTGGTGATCGACATGCCGCAGGTCACGTTCCAGTTCCCGCCCAGTACGGGGGAGGCGGGGCGCGGCCTGATCAAGGCGTTCCGTTTCGGCCTCGTCATGCGGGGCGGCTCGCGCATGGTCATCGATCTTGCCCGCCCGGCGCGGGTGGAGAAGGCCATGGTGATCGATGCCGCCAACGATCAGCCGGCCCGTCTCCTGCTCGACCTCGCGGCACTCGACCGCGAGGCCTTCATGCGCAACCTCGCCGTCGACAACCGGCTGCCGGAGACCCGCAAGCCGGAGCCTCATCCGGAGGCCACAGCCAGCGGTGACCCGCGGCCGCTGATCGTGATCGATCCCGGCCATGGCGGCATCGATAACGGGACCAGGGCCAGGAGCGGCGAGATGGAGAAGACCATCGTCCTCGAATTCTCCCAGCTGCTGCGCGACAAGATCGAGCAAACCGGCAAGTACCGCGTGCTCATGACGCGCACCGACGACACTTTCGTCGCACTCGGCGACCGCGTCCAATTCGCGCGCGCCCATCAGGCCGCCCTGTTCGTCTCGATTCATGCCGACGCGCTGCGGCGCAGGGAGGGCGACGCGCAAGGGGCGACGATCTACACGCTGTCGGAGCGGGCCTCGGATGCCCGCGCCGCCCGCCTGGCCGAGGCCGAGAACCAGGCCGACGTGATCGCCGGCCTCGATCTCTCCTCCGAGCCCAAGGATGTTGCCGGCATCCTCATCGATCTCGCGCGGCGCGAGACCAAGACCTTTTCGCTGCAGTTCGCTCAGGGCGTGATCGCCAACCTGAAGAGCACCGCCCGGCTGCACCAGCATCCTCTCAAATCGGCGCGCTTCGTGGTGCTCAAGGCGCCCGACGTGCCCTCGGTGCTGCTCGAGCTCGGCTACGTTTCCAACAAGGCCGACCTGAAGTCGCTGATCTCGGCCGAATGGCGGGAGCGCACCGCCGCGTCGATGGTGCGGGCGGTGGACGCCTTCTTCGTCAAACGGCTTGCCGTGACCGGCCAGAATTGAAGGGTCTGCGGCCGTTTAGCCTCAGTTTCAACATAAAACGGCGCGACCTAGAGGCTCGAAACGGACCGATCGGGCGGGCGGCGATTCCGGGGAAACAGCCGTCCATTGCGAGACTACGGCCGGTTGCCTCGCGGTCGCCGGCGGATGTCGCGGCCGGCGGTTCGTCGCAGGGGGGCTTCGGCCATGAGATTGTTGCTGCGTTTCTTCGGCTTGTTGTTCGCAGCAGGAACGATCATCTTCGTCGTCGGGGTGGCGGCGGCGGCGGGGCTGCTGTGGCAC
>JBAUOM010000460.1:0-2949 GCA_049579765.1 Xanthobacteraceae bacterium | reverse complement strand
CGCCGCGCGTCGCGGCCAGCACGATGCCGATGATGAGGCCGGCTTCGATCACTTCGCGAAAGACGATGATAAGCGCGCCGAGCATTTCTCTATTCCGCGATCACCACGCCCTTGGCGGTGTCGGCGTGGAATTCGCCGATGAACTCGTAGCGTCCGGGCTCGAGCGGTCCGATCCGCACGAGGCTCTTCGACTTGCCGGGAATGACTTTCTCGACCTTGAGCGCGGAGCTTTCGAACTCCTCAGGCGTGGCATCCTCGTTGGTCACGTAGATCGACACGCGCTTGCCGGCGGGAACTCGGAGTTCCGACGGCTCGAACCTGTGGTTACGAATGACTAGGTTGAGCTCCTGCGCGAGCGCGGCTGCGCTCGGCGCCGCGAGCGCAGCCAGCATGATCGCAAGTACAAATCCGCGCATCGTCATCCCGGCGTGCGCCCCCAGGCGATATGAAAGACTTCGCCGCGGCTGACGCAAGTGCGTTGTTGTATTATTGAATTATTCTAATCTGGGTCGCGGCCGTGCGATCCGCGTCAACCGAGCATTGCTTGCCATGACGTGCTTTGACTTGGGTCAATTCGAAGCGGTTTGATCGCGGGCGCAATTTGCGCAAACCTGTCGCGTCGGTCGTCGTGCGAGCCGCTGCCTTGCCCGGAGCCGCCGAAGAAATCGATCCCAACAGGGAGGACGCAATGAACTTCGTGGAAGCCAACGGCGCGAAGATTCCGGCCATCGGCCTCGGCACCATGACGCTGCAGGGCGAGGTCTGCGCCGAAGCGGTCAGGACCGCGCTGCGCCTGGGCTATCGCCATCTCGACACCGCCGAGCGCTACGGCAACGAAGCCGCGGTGGGGGAGGGGCTGCGCCTGGGGCTGCAGGATGCCGGCCTTGCCCGCGAGCAGGTGTTCGTCACCACCAAGGTCTATCAGGACAAGCTCGCCGCCGCCGATTTCCAGCGCTCGTTCGACGACAGCCTCGCCAAGCTGAAACTGCCCTGGGTCGATCTGCTGCTGATCCACTGGCCGAACCCGGCGGTGCCGCTGGCGGAGACGCTCGGAGCGCTCTGCCAGGCCAAGCGCGACGGGCGAGCCAAGCATGTCGGGGTTGCGAATTTCACCACCGCTCTGCTGCGGGAGGCGACCAAGCTCACAAGCGAGCCGCTGGTGACCAACCAGATCGAGGTCCATCCCTTCATCGATCAGGGCAAGGTCTTGGCGGCATGCCGCGACTACGGTCTTGCGGTGACCGCCTATTGCCCGCTCGCTCGCGGCAAGGTCCCCGGCAATGAGGTGCTCGATCGCATCGGCAAGGCGCACGGCAAGAGTTCGTCGCAAATCGCGCTGCGCTATCTCATCCAACAGGGGATCGTGCCGATCCCGCGCACCGCCAACCGCGATCATCTCGCCGCCAATCTCGCCGCGCTAGATTTCAAGCTGAGTGACGCCGAAATGGCCGAGATCGGCAAGCTCAAGCAGGCCGGCACCCGCGTGGTCAATCCGCCGCATGCGCCCAAATGGGACGATTGACCTAGTGCCCCGAACCCGAAGTTCGCGCTTATCATGCGGCAAATGCGATCGCGAACTTCGGGTTCAAAAGGGGCACTACAATCATAGAGTTGCTAGTGGTCTTAGATTCCGAAGTTCGTATCTGAACGTGCCGCGAGTGCTGACGAACTTCGGAATCGGACCACTAGCTCGAGGAGCGCCATGGTCAAAGCAGGCCTGCGGCTGTGCGTCGCGCTCGCGTTCGCCCTGGCGGCGACGCCGAGCCGGGCCGACAAGCTCGACGCGGCCGATTCCGCCAAGGTGCAATCCTGCGTGAAGTCCGCCGGCGCGGCGATGCGGGACCGCGAGCGCTGCATCGGGGTGGTCGCCGATCCGTGTGCCGAGAAGGAGGATGCGCAATCGACGGCCGATCAGGTGGCCTGCGCGGCGCGCGAGTTCGCGGTCTGGGACGACATTCTCAACGAGACGTTCCGCCGCCTGCGCGAAAAGCTCGATACCCAGCAGAAGATCAAGCTGCGGCTGATGCAGCGCGCCTGGATCGAATCGCGCAAACGCACTTGCGACTTCTATTGGGACTTTTTCCAGGGCACCATGGCCTCGCCCATGAGCGCGTTCTGCGAGAACCGGGAGACGGCGCGCCGGGCGCTGTTTCTGCTCGGCTTCCTCGACGACGCCGAAGGCAGGTGAGGCCCGTGATGACGCCGGCCGCCGAAGCGCACGTGCTCGAGGCCCACGGTGCCCGCATCCCCCTCGTCGGTCTCGGGACCTGGGAGCTGCGCGGGCGCACCTGCGTGCAAATGGTCGAAGCGGCGCTGCGGGTCGGCTACCGTCACGTCGATACCGCGGAGCTCTATGACAACGAGCGCGAGGTCGGCGAGGGCCTGCGCGCAAGCGGCATCGGCCGCGAGGACGTGTTCGTCACCACCAAGGTGTGGCCCTCGCATTTCGCGTCGCGCGAGCTCGAGCGTGCGGCCAAGGAAAGCCTGGCGCGGCTCAAGCTCGCTCAGGTCGATCTCCTGCTGCTGCATTGGCCGAACCCGCAGATTCCGCTGCGAGACACGCTTGCCGCGCTGTGCAGGGTCAAGCGCGAGGGGCTTACTCGCCATATCGGGGTGTCGAACTTCACTGTTGCGCTCGTCGAGGAGGCCGTGCAGCTCACGCAGGAACCGTTGGTCTGCAATCAGATCGAGGTGCACCCGTTCATCGACCAGTCGAAGGTGATTGCCGCTTGCCGGCGGCGGGGCATGGCGGTCGTGGCCTACAGTCCCGTGGCGCGTGGCGGGGTCAAACGCGACAAGGTGCTCGCCAAAATAGCGGCGGCGCACGGCAAGAGCGCTGCCCAGGTGAGCCTGCGTTTCCTGGTGCAGCGGGGCATCGCCGTCATCCCCCGCACCAGCCGGCGCGAGCGGCTCGAGGAAAACCTCGCGATCTTCGACTTCGCGCTGTCC
>JBAUOM010000459.1:0-2275 GCA_049579765.1 Xanthobacteraceae bacterium | reverse complement strand
GCGGAAAGTGAGCCGGTCGCCCGGCGCGAGCGCGACGCCGGTTTCCTTGAGCAGCTTGCGCGTGCTGCCGTCGCCGCGCACGAGCACGGCTTCGTTGACCGCGCCGGGCTTGCCTCCATGCAGTCCCCAGGGCGGGTCCTTGGTGCGATCGCAATTCACGTTGGCGACGCAGTTCTGCAGCGCGCGGTAGGTCAGGTCGACGCCCAGCCCGCCGCGATGCTTGCCGGCGCCGCCGGAATCGCTGCGCAACGCGAAACGCTCGATCAGGAACGGGTATTGGATCTCCTGCAGCTCGATCGGCGCGCTGCGCACGTCGCCCTGGCAGATCGACACCGAGGCGGACTCGCCGTCCTCGTGCGGCCGTCCACCCCAGCCGCCGCCGAAGATGTTCATCAGCAGGAACCGCCGCCCGTCCGGCCGGAAGCCGCCGATGGAGCAGCCGCCCATGTCGCCCTTATGCGCGGCCGGGATGCGCGCGGGCAGCGCGGGCGCCAGCGCCTTGAGGATCACGTCGATCACGGTCGGCAGCGGAATGCTCCATAGGCCGAGCGCGGCCGGCCATTTGGCATTGAGGATCTTTCCTTCCGGCAGGACGAGCTCGAGCGCGCGAAACGACCCTTCGTTCACCGGCGCCTCGCCCTGAGTCAGATTCTTGAACGCCACGCGCGCCGCCGCCAGGCCGCCGGAATAGCCGGAATTGGTCGGCCCCGGCACCTGATCGTTCATCTGCGAGAAATCCACGATCATGCGCTCGCCGTCGATCACCACCCTGACCTTGACGCGCAGCTTCACATCGAGCCTGCGGCCGTCATTGTCCAGAAAGCTCTCCGCCTCGTAGGTTCCGTCCGGGATTTTCGCCACGAAGGCGCGCACCTCGCGGTCGGTCGCGTCCCAGACCGCGTGGATCGAGGCCGTGACGGCGTCGCGCCCGTAACGCTCGATGAGCTCGCCGAAGCGGCGCACGCCAAGCTGGCAGCAGGCGATCTGGGCGCGCAGATCGCCGAGCGCGGCCTCGGGGAAGCGCAGATTGTCCTCGATGATCTGCCAGAGGGTGTCGTTGCGCTTGCCGGCATCGTAGACCTTGAGCGAGCGCAACTGCAGCCCCTCCTGGTAGATCTCGGTGGTCTCGACCGAGCCGAAACCCAGCCGCATGCCGCCGATGTCGACCCAATGGGCGCGACTCGCGGCGAAGGCAACCACCTCGCCACCATGGAAGCAGGGTGCGTAGACCACGACATTGTTGAGATGTTGTCCGCACACGCGGCCGTGGTTCATGATGACGACGTCGCCGGGCGCGAAGCCGGCGAGACCATAGCGTTCGATGCCGTCCTTCACCGCGATGCCGAGGTCGGCGAGAAAGATCGGCAGGCCGCCCCGGTTCTGCGAGATCATGCGGCCTTGCGCATCGATCAGGCCGCAGCAGAAGTCGCGCACCTCGTAAATCATCATGTTGTAGGCGGACTTGCACAGCGCCGTCGCCATCTCGTCGGCATAGGCGTTGACCGCGTTGCGCACGACCTCGACGGTGATGGGGTTGGGTTTCATCGCGGGGCTTTCTTGCGATCCATCTGCTCACCGCGCCGCGAGTCCGAAACCCTCTCCCCTTGCGGGAGAGGGTGCTGAGCGGCCGAAGCGGAGCGAAGGTCGCGAGGCGGGTGAGGGGATGCCTGCAACACACCCCTCACCCGGCCGCTCGCTGCGCTCGCGTCCACCCTCTCCCACAAGGGGAGAGGGTTCGGAGTGTGCCGCTCGCTCGCTGTTTCCACTGCTACGCCGCGGTGGTCGGAGGCATTTGATACGATCATCACTCCCGCTGCGCCAGCGTCACGATGATGTGTCCGCTCGGATCAATCGCAGCATGGTCGCCGGGACCGATGAGCGTGGTCGAATTGGGCTCTTCGATCACCGCCGGTCCGGCGATCTCCTCTCCCGCCGCCAGCCCGGGCCGCCACAGGACACGCGTCTCGAGCGGTCGCTCAGGATCGTCGAATACGACCGGCCGGCGCTGCTCGGATGCCGCTTCACCCGGCGTCCACGGCGCCGACAGCCAGCGTGCGATCACATCCTCCATGCGCGGCACCGTGACCGCGAGCCGCAGATTGACGATTTCGATCGACTGATCCGGGGCGGCATGACCGTAGCGACGGTGGTGTTGCTCGTCGAATCGCAACCGCGCGGCTCGGGCGTCCCAGGTCAGATCGTCCGCACCGGCGACGGGGATGGCGATGGTCTGCTCCTGCCCGCGATAGCGCAGATCGGCGGCGAAATCGAAACG
>JBAUOM010000458.1:0-3126 GCA_049579765.1 Xanthobacteraceae bacterium | reverse complement strand
AACGAGTAGCGAGGAAAGATCGCGCGCGCGACGGCGACCGCGGCGAGCGCCTCGTCGGCCGAATGCAGCCGGCCGAGCGCCGTGAGCGCCGCATCGTCCAGCGCCTGCACCCCGAGTGAGACGCGATTGATGCCGGCCGCGTGGTAGCCGCGAAAGCGCGACGCCTCGACGCTCGTCGGATTGGCTTCGAGCGTCACCTCGGCGTCGGCGGCGACCGGCCAGTGCCGCGCGACGGCGTCGAGAATCGCCCCGACCGTTGCCGGCTGCATCAGCGAGGGTGTGCCGCCGCCGAAGAAGATGCTCGACACGGTTCGCCCGGGGATGCGCGCGGCGGTCGCGGCGATCTCCACGGCGAAGGCGCGCGCGAAGCGCGCCTCGTCGATGGCGGCGTGGCGCACATGACTGTTGAAGTCGCAGTACGGGCATTTCGACAGGCAGAACGGCCAATGGATGTAGACGCCGAAGGCGGGTTCGTTGCGCTCAGCGCTGGCCAAGACACGCCTCCGCGAGCCGGCGAAAGGCGCGCGCGCGGTGGGAAAGGCCCTCGCCGTGCGGCGGCAGGCCATGCTTCTCCGCGCTCATCATCTCGCCGAAAGTGCGGCTCTGGCCCTCGGGCAGAAACATCGGATCGTAGCCAAAGCCCTTTTCGCCGCGCGGCGGCCAGATCAGCGTGCCGGCGACCTTGGCCTCGAATTCCTCGACATGCCCGTCCGGCCAGGCGACGCAGAGCGCGGATACGAACTGCGCCGTGCGCTCGCTCGGGGCATGCGCGCCGCGCGCACGCAGCTTGTCCTCGATGAGCTGCATGGCGCGCCGGAAGTCCCGGTCCGGGCCGGCCCAGCGCGCCGAATAGACCCCGGGCTCGCCGTCGAGGGCGTCGACCGCCAGTCCGGAATCGTCGGCGAAGGCCGGCAGGCCCGCGGCGGCGGCCGCGGCGCGAGCCTTGATGCGGGCGTTCTCGGCAAAACTCGTTCCCGTCTCCGCGGGCTCGGCCAAGCCGAGCTCGCCCGCCGAGACGGCGTCGACGCCGTAGGGCATGAGCAGCTCGCGCAGCTCCCACAGCTTGCCGGGATTGTGGGTCGCGATCACCAGCCGGCCGCTGAGGCGCCGATGCGCGGCGTCCGAGGGGCGCACGGCCGAGGTTGCGGAAAGCGCGCTCACATCACCGCCATTTTCTGCAGGTCGACGAGCTTCATCACGCCCTTCTTCGCGAGCGAGAGCAGGCCGAGAAACTGCTCCTCGGTGAAGGGAATTTTCTCGGCCGTGCCCTGCACCTCCACGATCCGTCCGGCGCCGGTCATGACGAAATTGGCGTCCGTCTCGGCCTCCGAGTCCTCGGCGTAATCGAGGTCGAGCACCGGCGTGCCGTCGCAGATGCCGCAGGAGACGGCGGCGACGTGGTCGCGTAGCGGCTCCGTCTTCAGCATCTCGCGTGTCTTCATCCAGGTGAGGCAATCGTGCAGTGCCACCCAGGCGCCGGTGATCGCGGCCGTGCGCGTTCCGCCGTCGGCCTGGATCACGTCGCAATCGATGGTGATCTGCCGCTCGCCGAGCGCCGGCAGATCGAGCACGGCGCGCAGGCTGCGGCCGATCAGGCGCTGGATTTCGACGGTGCGGCCACTCTGCTTGCCGGCCGAGGCCTCGCGGCGCGTGCGCTCCGACGTGGCGCGCGGCAGCATGCCGTATTCGGCGGTGACCCAGCCGCGCGCCTGCCCCTTGAGCCATGGCGGCAGCCGATCTTCCAGCGTCGCCGTCACCAGCACGTGGGTGTCGCCGAACTTCACGAAGCAGGAGCCCTCGGCGTATTTCACCACGCCGCGCTCGAGCGATATGGCGCGCAGCTCGTCGGGCTGTCGGCGGCTCGGCCGCATTTCGGTCTCCTGCTCGGCGTCGGCATACCGGGCAAGCTTTTAGGGGCGTGCGCGGGGACCGACAAGGGGCGCCCGGAGCGGATTCGGTTCCCGCGCAATCGGAAGCTGCCTCGCTTCGGCCCTGCGTTTGATCGGCGGCGAAACCGCACCTCGCATCGGGTTCGGGGAGAGATCCCCCGGTCAAGTCGGCGGCAGGCGCTGGCCGAAGCGCGTCTTGCCTATTCCGGTTGGATGCCGGCATCCTTGATCATCTTGGTCCATTTGGCGAGCTGGACCTTGACGAAGTCGCCGAGTTCCTCGGGCGAGCTCGAGAACGCCTCGAAGCCCATGGCGCCGATCTTGCCGTTGATCTCCGGGTTGTCGATGATTCTGCGCAATTCGCCGTTGAGCCGGGTCACGATCGCGGGCGGGGTGCCGGCCGGCGCGAACATTCCGGCCCAGGAGTCCATGTCGAAGTTCGCAACGCCCGCTTCGTTCAGGGTGGGAAGGTCGGGAACGAGCTTGCTGCGCTGCAGCCGCGTCACCGCCAGCGCGCGCAGCGCATTGGCTTTGACGTGCGGGAGCCCGGTGGTCAGGTCCGTGAACATCATCGAGACGCGCCCGCCGAGCACGTCGTTGATGGCCGGCGGCGCGCTGCGATAGGGAACATGGACGATGTTGATGCCGGCCCAGCTCTTCAGCGTCTCGCCCGCGACGACGCCCGAGGTATTGCCGCTCCCGAACGACAGCTTGCCCGGATTGGCCTTGGCGTAGGCGATCAGCTCGGGAATGGATTTGGCCGGCACCGCGGGATTGAGCACCAGCATCAGCGTGTAGCTGCCGACCCGCGAGATCGGCGTGAAGTCCTTCACCGGATCGTAGGCGACGGTCTTGTTGAGTGTCGGCGCCGCCGAATGCGGGCTGTTGGTGCTCAAGAACAAGGTGTAGCCGTCGCCCGGGGCGCGCGCGACATAGGCGGCGGCGATGGCGCCGTTCGCTCCCGGCTTGTTCTCGATCACGATCGTCTCCTTGAGAGCGGACCCGAGATGCTGGCCGATGATGCGGGCAATGGTGTCGGTGGCGCTGCCGGGGCCGAAGGGGACGATGATCGTGATGGGCTTGTTGGGATAGGCCTGGACGTCCGCTTGCGTATTGGTTTGCGCGTTCGCGGACGCGCCGAGCAGCATCATGCCGGCGGCGACGAGGATGCGAGGCAGCGTTGTCATGCGTGGTTCCTCCCTAGTGTCCCGGTTCCGACGTTCGTATCCCTCTGCAG
>JBAUOM010000457.1:0-12626 GCA_049579765.1 Xanthobacteraceae bacterium | reverse complement strand
TCCTGATCCACGAGGCGCGGCTGCTCGACGAGCGGCGCTTCCGCGAATGGATGGAGCTGTTCGCCGAGGACGGCACCTATTGGGTGCCGGCCGTACCGGACCAGGCGAGCCCGTTCGACCAAGCCTCGCTGTTCTACGACGACCGCGAGCTGATGCGCACGCGGGTCGAGCGCCTGGAGCACCCCCGCATCCACGTGCAGACGCCGCCCTCGCGCACGGCGCACCTCGTCGGCAATGTGCTCGTCGAGCAGGCGGACGAGGCCCAGGGCGAAGTCCTCGTCGGCTCGACTGTGATCATGGTCGAATATCGCGACGAGGCGCAGCGCGTGTTCGCCGGCCGCCAGCGCCACCGGCTGCGCCGCGAGGGCGCGAGCTTCCGCATCGTGCAGAAGCGGGTCGACCTGATCAATTGCGACTCCGCCTTCGAGCCGATGGCGCTGCCGATTTGAGCCGAACGTGTGAAGCCCCATCGACCTCGTGCTGAGGAGCATCGCAGCGCGACTGGCGCATTCGCATCCGCAAATGACATGCCGCTGCGATGCGTCTCGAAGCAGGAGGCCGCCCCGGTGCCGCCCTCATCCTTCGAGACGCGCGCGTGTGCACGGATGTCGTGGCGCCAATCATTGCGCGCGCTCTCAGGATGAGGGCGGAGAAGGGTCCGCCAAAGATCACTGCGGCTTGTTCGCGGCGAGCTGCTTGGCCACCGGTGCCCAGCGCACGGTCTCGGCTTCGACGAATTTCGTGAACTCCTCCGGCGACATCAGCTTGGTTTCGATGGCGTCGAGCGCGAGCTGCTTTTGCACCTCGGGCGATTGCATGGCCTTGAGGGTCTCGCGGTTGAGCTGCTGCACGATCTCGTTCGGCAGGTTCGCCGGTCCCGACAGGGCGAACCACGTCGAGGCCACGAGATCCTGGCCCACATCCTTGAAGGTCGGCAGGTCCGGGAAGTTCGGGATGCGCTTCTCCGACGCGACGGCGAGCGGGACGACCTTGCCGGCGCGGATCTGGGCGGCGGCGGACGAGAAGGTCATGGTCCCGAGCTTGACGTGGCCGGCGAGCAGGTCGGAGAGCGCGGGCCCGGCGCCTTTATAGGGGATATGGCTAACCTTGTAGTTCTCGCGCCGCGCGATGTATTCCGCCACCACGAAGCCGTGCGACCCGGTGCCCGGGGAGATGTAGCTTATCGGCTCCTTGCTCTGCCGCGCCATTGCGACGAAGTCCTTGTAGGTGGTCACCCCGAGCGAGGGGTGCACGAACATCACCACCGGCGGCCCGCCCAGATAGGCGATATGGCTGAAGTCGCGCAGGCCGTCGTAGCCGGCATTGGCATGGAATGCCGGCGAGACGACGTTTCCGCCGATGCTCGACACGACCAGCGTGTAGCCGTCGGGTTCGGCCGTTGCCACCGATGCGGTTCCGATCATCCCGCCGGCGCCGCCGCGGTTCTCGATGAAGAACTGCTGCCCGAACACGGTGGAGAAATGCTCGGCGACGATCCGGCCCAGCCTGTCCGCCGCGCCCCCGGCGGCGAACGGCGCGACGATCTTGACCGGCCGGTTCGGCCAGTTCTGCGCCTGGGCTGGCGCCGGCGCGGCAAGGAGGGATAGGAGGGCCGCGGCCAATATTGCACGAACTCTCAGCATGTTGGTGACCATCCGCTTGTCGGTTGCGCGCAACTCTATCGCAACGGCGCAGCGCCGTCATGGCGCGCGGGCGAGTCGCGACAAACTGCCCTTGGTCGGCGGACACCCGTGCAACGTGCGCCCGGGCGCCGCCGCCAGCGCGGGGCAACGACAATCGACGGACGTGTGATCTGCATCACACAGCGAGCGGCCTCGGGCGCCTAGAAAGTGGGCGTTCGAGACGCTTGTTGGAGACCGCCATGACGCTGCAGTCTTTCGCTCCGCCCGTCGTCGCCGCGCCGCCCCCATGGCGCCGGCCGTTCTGGCTGCACTTGCTCGATGCGATCGCGGAAAGCCGGCAACGCAGGGCCGAGCAGGAAATCGCGAAATATCTGCGCCGCCAGGGCGACGCGCATCACGAGCTCGCCGAGCTCGAGCGCCGCCTGCTCGATCGATAGCGAGGGGGATGCAGCCATGTTCGGCTTGTTCTCGATCCATCCCGACCTGCTCTGGCTCGCCGCGGCGTTCGTCGCGCTGATGGCCGGCATGCTGGCCGCGGCGCCGGAATAGCGCAGTCTCCCAGGTCGCAGCCGCTGCGCCGGCGCTCCCGGCGTGATGCCGAGCTCCGCGCGACCCAACATCCGGCCGGTCTACGCCGCGCTCGCCGCCGGCATGGCGGTTTGCCCCAGCGTCTTCTGCCAGGCCGGCAGCGCAGCGAGCGTCGCGTACCAGCGCTTGATCTCGCCATAGGGTTCTATGGGGTAATGCGCCATCTCGGCGAATTTGACCGGCGCGCCGAGCGAGAAATCCGCGACGGTGAGCGTGTCGCCGGTCACGAAGCGCTTGCCCTTGAGCTGGCCGTCCAGCACTTTCGCCACGCGGTGGAAGTTTTCCGTGCCCTTGGCGATGGCCGCCATGTCGGGCTCGCCCGCACCCAGCAGGAGCCGCTTGGCCAGGTATTCGAAGGCGAAGATGGCGCAGGTCGGGTCCCAATGCGCGAGGTCCCAGAACTGCCAGCGCGTCACGTCGAGCCGCGCGCGCTCGTCCCTGGGCAGGAGGCCGCTCTCCGGCTTCTTGCCGGCGAGGTATTGGCAGATCGCATTCGATTCCCACAGCACATAATCGCCGTCCTTGAGCGTGGGCATGCGCATATTGGGATTGAGCGCGGCGTATTGCGCCGCCTTCTGCTCGCCCTTGGGCAGGTCGATCAGGCGCAGCGTCCAATCGAGCCCGAGATGATTTGCCACCGCCATCACCTTGAAGGCGCGCGGGCTCGGCGGAAAGACGTAAAGTTCGATGCTCATGGCATGCTCCTCGTGACTTGGAATGCAGTTGACCGGTTCAGGCAACGACGATCTCTATGTCTCCATGTCCTTACGCCTCGGCCTCGCGCTTGAAGTGCTCGAGCATGCGTGGCCAGCCGCCGTCGACGTCCTTGCGCATCTTGGCACCGGCCTCTGCGCCCATGCGCTCGAACTTGCGGTGCTCCAGCTCCACCAGCGTCGCATGCGGCCCCTCGGCGAGGAACTTGACCTCGACTTCGGAGCCCACCGTGAGGTCCGGCTTCCAGCTACTGTTGAGGTCCCAGCTGATGACGAAACGCTGCGGCGGTTCCCACACCAGCACCTTGCCGACATCGGCTTGCGAGCCGTCCTCGCTGAGTTCGTACCAGCGTCCGCCCAGCCGCGGCTCCATGACCACCGTCTTCATCGGCGGCTTGCCGATGGTCGCGTTGCGCGGCCACCAGCGCCCGAGCCCGGCGGTGAAGACCTCGAAGGCGTGCGCCTGGCTGGCATTGACGCGAAGGCTCTTGCGCACCGGCGCAATCGTGACCGTAGCTGTCATTCCTCTCTGTCCTTCTTGTGACCGGCAGCGGGATTGTCGCCGGCCGCGATTTCGGCCTCGGCCTGGAATGCGGCGAGCGCCTGGTCCCAGAACTGGTCGAGCCAGCCCCGCAGCGCGCCGAGCCCGTCAGGGTCGATGTAATAGACGCGGCGCGTACCCTCCGGCCGGTCCACCACCAGGCCCGCCTCCTTCAACACCTTGAGATGTTGCGACACCGCGGGCCGGCTCACCGGCATGCCGCGCGCGATCGCGCCCACCGGCTGCGGTCCCGATCTGAGCCGCTCGAACACCCGCCGGCGGGTGGGATCGGCCAGCGCCGCCAGTGCCGTATCGTAAGCCATAGCTTACCGTAAGCTAAAGCTTACGATAAGTCAAGCCAAGCTCCGAACCGCTGTTTTCGCCGTGCGGGAGCGTCGATCATGCTTCGAGTATCCCCGCCGTGGGAAACCCGCAGTTGCCTGCCGGTCCTTCGTGCGCGCATGCCCGCTCTACTCGCAGTACTTGCACGGCGGGAAGTCGCGCGAATAGACCGGCTGCTTGAGGAACGCGTCCTTGTCGTAGGTCCAGAACTGGCCGACGTTGGGGTAGGTCTTGATCACGGTGTTCCAGAGCTCGTCCTTGTCGTAGCCGAACATCTTCTTCTTCTCGACCTTCTTGATGTAGATGTTCTGGACCACGGTGAGCCTGTCGTCGAGATGGACCGGCCCGCGCACCGCATCGAGCTTGATTCCTGTCATGGTCTTGATGAAGTCGGCCGGTCCGCGATAGGTCCCGCCGTCCTTTTTCAAGGTTTCGTCGATCCACTGCGCGGTGGTGTAGTTGGCCTCCGAATAATAGGAAGGCACCTTGCCGTTCTTGGCGCGGTATTTCTTGACGAATTCCGCGTTCTTCGGCGTGTCGAGCGCCGCGCTGTACATCAGCGCCGAGACGTCGCCGATCACCTCGTCGCCCATGGAAGGCAGGATGAACTCGTCGTAGCTGGTGCCGCCGGCGACGATCGGCTTCTTGTTTCCGGAGGCGCGCAGCTGCTTGGGGAATTGCAGCGACATCGGCCCGACCATCAGCGTGAAGATGGCGTCGACGTCGCTCTTGATCGTCGGGATATAGGGCCCGAAGTCCTTGGTGCCGATCGGCGGCCAGATCTTCTGCACGATCTTGCCGCCGCAATCCTCGAACGCCTTCTGGAAGCCGCCGAGCACTTCGTGGCCGAAGGCATAATCGGCGGCGATTGCGGAAATCCTCTTGTAGCCCTGGTCGCAGGCCCATTGACCGAGCGGATGGCTCGGTTGCGAGGGCACCCAGGTCGGACGCACCATGTACGGGTATTTTTCGAACTGCCGCTGCGCCAGGTCGTCGGCGGTCGCAATCGAGCCGATGTAGAGCATTCTCTCGCGGGTGGAGACCGGCGCCAGCGCGTAGCCCGTTGTCGCCAGCACGCCGCCGACCAGCATGTGCACCTTGTCCTGCAGGATGAGTTTGTTGGCCTTGGTGACGGCGACGTCCGGCTTGCCCTGGGTGTCCTCGACGATGAACTTCACCTTGGCGCCGCCGAGCTCCCCCTTGTGCTCGTCGAGGTACATCTGGAAGCCATTGAGCATGTCGGTGCCGAGCTGCGTGAAAATGCCGCTCCTCGGCGCGAGGAAGCCGATGCGCAAGTCTTCCGCCTGCGCCGGCGCGCAGTACGAGGCGCCGGCGGTCAGCGCGCCGCCGGAAACAAGCAGCAGTGCAAACGTCCGCGATTTTCCGCAGTTCATTGTCGTCTCCTCCCGTGCGACCGCAGCCGCCCATCCATCTCGGCACGCTGGTGGAAGACTGCGTTGCCGCGTGGACCTCTCGCAACGCTATCATTGCGACCTCGACCGCGGAAGCTGCGCTTGGCGCGCGGTTGCGGACGTCGTGCGGGCAACGGCCCATGCGCGACTGCGCCCATCGCCGTGATATGCGGCATCCGAGAAGGCCCTTCGCCCACGAAGAATCCCGGTCGCTGCCGTCCGCCGCGCCGCCGGGATGCGATCCCGTCGGGCGCGATCCTCCGACGACGACGCGCGGTTGCCAGCGGCGGACCGGCGCGCAAGACTGCGCCGCGCCGCAAGGAGCGACCGCAACGGGGGACGCCCAGCAATGCTTCGCGCAACCAAGGACATCAAGCTACCCACCACCATCACCGGATCGCTGCCGCGGCCGAGCTGGTTCACCGAAAATCTCGGCCCGCGCTCCTTCCTGGACGCCATGGTGAGCGCGGTCTTTCGCGAGCAATACATCGATACGGTGTCGGTCTATCTGCACGAGCAGGAGCTCGCCGGGCTCGACATCGTCACCGATGGCGACGCCCATTTCGATCAGGACGTCGGCGGCCAGAGCTGGACCAATTATCCGACGCGGCACATGAGCGGCTTCGACCGCTACGATCCCCGCCCGGCGCTCGCCGGACGCGGCGGCGTTGCCTTCCCGCCCGGCCACATTCTGCACGACTATATGGAAGCGCGCGTGATGCCGAGCATCGTCGGCCCGGTCGGCCGCGGCGATCTGCAATATTCCGCGATGTGGAAGGTCGCCCAGCGCATGACCAGGAAGCCGGTCAAGTTCGGCACCATCGGGCCCGAGCTGGTCGCCTTCGCGGTCAGCGACCACCACTATCCCAACGTCAAGGACCGCATCCTGGCGCTGAGCGATGCCCTGAACGAGGAGCTGCACGATCTCGCCGACGCCGGCTGCCAGGTGATCCAGTTCGAGGAGCCGCAGCTTCACATGCTCGCCGCGCGCAATTTCGTCGACGCCGTGATCAATCCGGCATTCAGCCTCGAAGTCTACAATCGAACGGTGAAGGGGCTGCGCGCCAAGACCGAGGTGTGGTGCCACACCTGCTGGGGCAACCCCTCGCAGCAGCGCATGTTCACGCAGGTGCAGAGCTACAAATCGGCGCTGGCACTGCTCGACAAGGTCGATGCCGACGTGATCACCTTCGAGTCCTGCAGCGCCGGCGGCATCGACCTCGAGGCCTTCGGCAAGGAGATCACCGCCAAGAAGATCGCGATCGGCGTGATCGACCACCACACCCTCCAGGTCGAGCGCCCGGAGGAGATCGCCGATCACATCCGCCGCGCGCTCGAGCACATCCCGGTCGAACGGCTGGTGATCAGCTCCGATTGCGGCATGGGACGCGAGGGCATGAGCCGGCGCCACGCCTTCTACAAGATGGTCGCGCTGGTGCAGGGCACGAACATCGTGCGCCGCGAGCTCGGCCTGCCGGCGGCCGAATGCATGGTCGCCGACCCGCGCTATTCGCTGGTGGCGGAAGCCAGGTGAGCGCCGCGGTTGCCCACAGCGACAACAACACGAGAGAAGACAGCCTTTCGAAAATGGCTCAAAATCACCCACGCGACTTCACGAAGAGACAAATTTGTCGGCTTGCACCAATCGGTCCGTTACGAAAAAAAGATCGTTATCGAAACCAAGCAAACAGCAGGCCTTCGGGAAACGGCACATGCAAGAGGTAAACAAACAGGCCGTAGAAAGAAGCCCAGGCGAAAAACGTGAGAACAAGCGTAATGAGCCATCGCTCCTTCGCCAGCTTGAGGTAGAGAAAAGTCATAACCACGATGGCTACGGAAAATCCAAGCAACCAGATGGCGACAAAGTAGCCCAGGATCCAAGCGGAGATCTTGACGGTCTCGCGCGCCAAGCGCGTGGCCTCCTGGTCACGCGCTTTAACCAGGCCATGGCCGATCGTTTTGACAGCGCCTGCAATATCCAGATTCAACTGAAGGAGCGCGAGCGGTAAACCCAGGAACCCGACGACCCAGGGGAAAAGACCCGGTCGGAATTGCCAGTCCCAAGCCTGCCACAGCGCCCACGCGAACAGGACGGCGACAGACAGACTGAAGATCGAGAACCAGATCGAGACCGGGACGGCTTCCTTGGCCTGGAGTTCCGCGACCTCTGCCAATTGTTTGTACCGGGGCTTGTTCCGCTTCTCCCGCCATCTCTGAAACACCGGGTAGAATGTCCCCAGCACGATCAAAGCAAAGAGAGCTATCACGCTGGGGAAGCCGAGCCACTCCATCCCGTAATTGTCGATGGTGAGAAAGAGGTTCCCTTCCGCCAGCTTTCCCAGCACCAACCCCAAGATCAGCGGAGGACGGGGCCAGTCCGCCTGAACCATGACCCAACCCAGCGTCCCGAAGACGAGCATCACCACGACGTCGCCGAAGGCGTTGTTTTCCGCAAAGGCGCCGATGTAGCACAGAAGCAGAATGAACGGGATCACCAGGGTGCTTCGGACTTGGGTGATCCTGGCGATTTTTCCCAGAAAGAGAAAACAGATCGCCGTCGTGATGATGTTGGAAACGACAATGATCCACACGAAGGAAAAGGTCAGCGAGAGGTGGCCGCCCTGGGCTTCCGGGGTCAGCATCGGCGGCCCCGGAACGAGGCCCTGAATGAGAAAAGCGCCCAGGAGGATCGCCGTGCTCACGCTGCCGGGAACGCCAAAGGCGACGGTCGGGACCAGGGCGCCGCCCAGGGTGGAATGGTTCGCCGCGCCTGGGGCTAGAACTCCCTCTACCGCGCCTTTGCCAAAGCGATCCTTATCGGGGGAGCTTTGAACGGCATGGGCATAAGAGACCCACTGGGATACGGCGCCACCCATGCCGGGAATGATACCGATGTAGGTGCCGAGAGCGCTGCAGCGCATGACCAACGCCCAATGGCGGAAGGTATCCTTGACCCCTTGGAGGACACCGCCGATTTTCCCCACATCCGACTTGGCAATGCTCGTCCCGGCAACCGCCATATCGATGATCTCGGGAATCGCGAACAGGCCAAGCGTCGCGGGCACCAACGGAATTCCGTCCCAGAGATAGAGAGTCCCGAAGGTATATCTTTCGGTGCCGGAAATGGGATCGAGCCCCACCAAAGCAAACAACAGCCCGAGGCATGCTGCGACGAGCCCCTTGACGACAGAGCTGCCGGTCAAGGAAGCCAGGAACGCGATGCCGAGCATGGCGAACATGAAATACTGCGGCGAACCGACGGATAAGACCAAAGGCCGCACAGCCGGGATAGCGATCGCCAGACACAACGCGCCAAAAATCGCCCCCACAAACGAGCTCATCAGCGCCGCTCCGAGCGCGCGACCGGCCTCTCCTTTCTTGGCCATGGGATGGCCGTCGACCAGCATGGAGGCGGTGATGGGTTCTCCCGGGACGCCGAAGAGGATCGACGTGATGTCACCGGTGGTGGCGGTAACAGCCGTCATCCCAAGGAGAAAAGAAAAAGCCTCCACCGGGGTCATTTGGAAAATAAAAGGAAGCATCAAGGCCAGAGTGACCGGCCCGCCGATGCCCGGCAGGATTCCCACCAAGAAGCCGATGGCAATCCCCACCAACTGGAGAACGAATGCCTTCCAGGTAAAGAGCTGGATCAGGCCCTGGAGAGAGGCATCGAGGATATCGACCATCGCAGAATTCCAGCGGGGCACGCGGCCACCGCCGCGCCCCCGCAGAAGCTGGACCGCTGGTCGTCGTTACATTTTTTCCTGAGCCCCGGGGATCAAAAGCTTCGTCAATTTGGCCTTCAATGCGGGACTGAGCTCGTAAAGGCCGGCCATCAACTTGGCTGTCGTGGGGCCATCAATTGGATCGATGTCCACCTGGGATTTTTTCGCGTCCTGCAGGAGATCAGGATCGCGCAGCGTTTCCATGAAGGCCTTTTGGAGAAGCTCAAGACGATCTTGCGGAACACCGGGCGGCACCGTGTAAGGCCGCGCGCCCTGAGCATAGGGGCCATTGGCGATGCCAAGAAGCGCCCGCGCCTCGTCGGTCTTGGCATACTGGATCGCGAGAGGCACATTCTTGAGCTCCGGATTGGCCTTCTCGATCGTCTGCAGGACGATGTGCACCTCACCCGACTGGAGCCCCTTTGCCCACGTCGGCTTGATCGATTCCCAAGCCCAGCAACCGCCGTCGATCTCTCCGGACTCGGCCGCCAGCCGGACCTTGGCGGTGCCTTTGTATCCCTCGACGAGTTTCATAGGCAGGTCCAGCGCCGCCTGCAAAAGCCTCGGCACGTCGTCGGTGGTGGAGCCGGGAGCCGTGCCCCCGATCTTGATCGGCCTGTTGGACTTGAACCAGTCGTCCATCGTATTGATGCCGCTCGCTTTGGTTAAAGCGCAGACGCCCGAGTCAGGCGTGGGCACTCCGAGCCAGCCAAACTTTCTCCCGTCAAACTTGGCCGCTTTGTTCCCCAGCACCTGTTGGAGCACCAGGGGTCCGATCCAGTTGCCGATCACCGTCCCGTCGCGCGGGGCCTGATTGTAGATATAATTGGCTGCGATCAGGCTTCCGGCTCCGGTTCTGTTTTCCACCACCACCGTGGGATTGCCGGGGATATGCTTTCCGATGTGCCGCGCGATCAGGCGGGTATACGTGTCGAAGCCTCCGCCGGCTGAGAAGCCGACAACGAAGGTGACGGTCTTGCCGTTGTAAAATTCATCCGCGGGCGCTCGCGGTATGGCGACGAGAACAAGCGCAGCGATAGTTGCCGGAAGTAACCAGATTCTTGGTGTCATGACTTGTTCCCTCCGCTTTGTTGAAATTGACTCTGGATCATACAGTCGGCTGTGAGCACCACCACCTTGATCGGTCGCGACGATCTGTCGCGACGGATCAGTCTCCGCCAGCGCCGACGGGGTCAGGAACGGTAGAACCGCGAGCCCGATCGGTCCCATGATCGTGCAGACGGTCGGCAATTGCGTCGATTCGCCTCGCTGTGCGTAGTTTCCTAATGGGACGTATCTCTTCCGCCATTTATCGAGCCGCGAGCTCGGCAATCGTTACCGCTCTCCGAAGAGCAGACCGCTCGGCGGCAATGTCCTCTCGCTGGTGGCGGAAGCCAAGTGAGCGCCGCCGGGGGTCACTCGGCGCTTGGCCGCCTCTTGCTCATGAGCTCGCGGCCATTCCTACTGGCGAGTGTGGCAGTTTAGAACCGGCTTTTCGCGACCGAGGGGATGCGCCCAGCGGAGAAAAGCGCCGGCGCCTGCAATGGCGCAGCCGGTGCTCTCAGCCTGCGAACGATCGTTGCCGCCTGCTGAAAGGCGATGGCGGAGAGGGAGGGATTCGAACCCCCGATACGGTTACCCGTATGCCGCATTTCGAGTGCGGTGCTTTCAACCACTCAGCCACCTCTCCAATGCGCCGGTTGATTTATGTCAGCTTGGCGGCTGTTGCCAGGAGATTCTCTGCGCCGGTCGGGCTGAAAGACGGCGCGAGACAGGCCTCGAGGGCGCGCATGAGCCGCGCGCGGTCGAGACCGCGCCCGATCAGCACCAGCTTGCTGCCCGCGGGGCCGTCGCGCTCGCTCTCGTCGAGCGCGAAGCGCTTGCCGACCAGGTGGAAGACGTAGCGCTTGTCGCTCTCGGCGAGCGCGAGCACGCCTTTGGCGCGATAGACGTTGTCGGGAAGCCGCTCGAGGAAATCCTGGAATTTGTGCACGGCGAGCGGCCGCTCGCTCGCAAACGACAGCGCCTCGAAGCCGTCCGCCGCGAGGTGGCCGTGGCCGTGTCCGGCGGCATGGTCGCGACCGGCTTCGGTAAGGTCCGGGTCGGCGAAAAACCGGTCCGACTGGAACAGGCCGACGCTGAGGACGAGCGGGAGCGGCACCCGGCACTGCGTGCTGCGCAGAATGCGCGCGGCCGGCGCGAGCGTGCGAATCGAGGCTTCGAGCGCCGGCAGCGCCCCGGCGCCGGCGAGGTCGCATTTGTTGAGCAGGACGACGTCGCCGTGGCGCAGCTGGTTGCGCGCCGCCGTGCTCTCGAACGCCTCGAGGCAGAAGCTTCCGGCGTCCGCGACCGTCACGATCGAATCGACGCGCACCCGCTCGCGCAGTTCCGAGCGCAGGAAGGTCAGCACCACCGGCAGCGGGTCGGCGACGCCGGTCGTCTCGACCACCAGGTGGTCGACGGCGCGGCCGCGGTCGAGAACGCGGAACACCGTATCCAGGAAATCGTTGTTCATCGAGCAGCAGATGCAGCCGTTCGCGAGCTCCACCATGTCGCCGTCGGCGGCGACGATCAGCTCGCCGTCGATGCCGATGTCGCCGAGCTCGTTGACGATCACCGCCGTGCGCACGCCCTGCTGGTTGCCGAGGATGTGCCTGACCAGCGTGGTCTTGCCGCTGCCGAGGAAGCCGGTGATCACGGTCACCGGCAGGCGGGTTGCGGGCGAGGGGGTCGTCATCGTTCGTTGGTCCGCTCGCTTCTGTCGTCCCGCGCGGGGCACCCCGCGACGCTTGCGTCGCGGGGACCCATCGTGCCCCGCACCGCGGCCTCTGGGATATGGGTCCCCGCCTTCGCGGGGACGACACGAAACGGCGCCGGCGTGCCCCGGATTATCTCGTCCCTCACAACGACAAATGATGCCCGGCGTCGAAGGTGTATTTGGTGCCGACCGCGGATTACCGCGTCGCCGAAGGCGTCGGCCAGCGCATGCAGTGCGCGCCAGCCGGTGCAGTGGCCGGTGATGATGTGGGCGATGCGAAAAGGTTTCAGCCCCTCGACCGTGTCCGGAATGATCCGCTCCATCACGCCGCCGAGATGCAGCCCGCCCATCACGCAGTAGATCGGAATGTCCGGAAACAGGTTGCGGGCGTGGATGCACACATTGACGATGCCGGCATGCGAGCAGGCGCTGAACACGATCAGCCCGAGATCGCGCACGTGCGCCACCAGCATGCGCTCGTCCATCAGCAGCGGATCGGGCTCCCACGGGCCGCCGGGGCGCCGCCGGCACAAGTGGTCGACGCGGCCCTTCTCGAACGCCGTCACGCGCGGGATCTCGCCGCTGTAGTAGAAGTGCCCGTCGAGCAGGAGCCGGGCGTCGAGGCTGTCGACCACCTTGGCGCCGCGCTGCTCGAGCTCGGCCGGGCGCGGCACGTTGGCGACCGGCACGACCGTCCCGCTCTTGAGCCGCACGGCGCGGTCGTTGAACATGTCGGGATTGACGTGCACCGTGACCTGCCCGCCGTCCTTCACGATCGCATCGACCGCATGCGGCAGCGCCGCCATGTGGTCCCAGTGCCCGTGACTGACGGCAATCGACTCGACCTCGCCCAGGCGGATGCCGAGATTGCCGCAGTTGCGGATGAAGATCGCCCCTTCCGGGC
>JBAUOM010000456.1:0-1897 GCA_049579765.1 Xanthobacteraceae bacterium | reverse complement strand
GTCCTCCCTTGCCCGTCTCCCGGATCCGTCCGGCGCGAGCGCATGGCGACGCGGTCGCCGTTGCACGCGGCGGAAACGGGTCGCCGCGCGCCAGCCCGATCTGCCGCGGCGGTGCCATGAGCGGCGGCGTCGCCGCGCGAGCGAACGACGTGAAAACGATGCCCACGCGAGGCGGTCGGTGGGGCGATGCCCAACGTTCGCACCGCCCCGCCTGCGTACTATCGATTCGACCGTGCAAACATTCGTAGGGTACAATTGCGCCAACGATTGCGAAGTGAACAATCCCGGGAGGACAGCAATGAGTCGAACGAGTCTCGGCCTCGGTTGCGCGCTGGCGCTGCTGATGGGCGCCGCGTCCGCGCATGCGCAGGGCACGGTCAAGATCGGACTGGTCAACGTTTTGTCCGGCCAATTCGCCGATGCCGGCGTTCAGCTCGACAACGGCGTCAAGACATACATGAAGCAGCACGGCGACACCGTCGCCGGCAAGAAGATCGAGATCATCCGCAGGGACGTCGGCGGACCGGCGCCGGACGTCGCGAAGCGGCTGGCGCAAGAGCTGGTCGTGCGCGACGGCGTCGATATCCTCGCCGGCTTCCTGCTGACGCCGAACGCGCTTGCCGCCGCGGACGTTTCGGCCCAAGCCAAGAAGTTCATGGTGGTCATGAATGCGGCAACCTCGGTCATCATCACCAAGTCGCCGTACATGATCCGCACGTCGGTGACCTTGCCGCAGGTGATGGAGACGTTCGGGACCTGGGCAGCCAAGAACGGCATCAAGAAATGCTACACGATGGTGACGGATTACGGTCCCGGACATGATTCCGAGGCGGCGTTCCAGCGTGCCTTCAAAGAGGCCGGCGGCGAGATCGTCGGCTCGGTGCGCTTCCCGGTGGCGAATCCGGATTTCTCGGCGTTCGTGCAACGCGCCAAGGACATCAATCCTGAGTGCATCTACATCTTCATCCCCGGAGGCGCGCAGCCGGCCGCTCTCGGCAAGGCTCTCGCGGAGCGCGGCATCGATCTCAACAAGACCAAGGTCCTGGGCTCGGGCGAGACCACGTCGGAGCAGGCGCTCAAGAGCATGGGCGACGCCGGCCTCGGCATCATCTCGGCATGGCACTACGACTACAAGAGCAACGCGCCGCTGAACGTGGCGTTCGTCAAGGCGTTCAACGAAATGCACGGGCGCAACCCGGACTTCTTCTCGATCGGCGGCTATGACGGCATGCACGCCATCTACGACGCGCTCAAGAAGACCGGCGGCAAGACCGACGGCGATGCCTTGATCGCCGCTGCCAAGGGGATGAAGTGGGACAGCCCGCGCGGCCCGATGTCGATCGATGCCGACACCCGCGACGTCGTGCAGACGATCTATATCCGGCGCGTGCAGAAGGTCGGCGGCGAGCTTGTCAACGTTCCGTTCGACAAGATCGAGAACGTGAAAGACCCGACACGCGCGCGCGGCGGCTAGTGGTCCGATTCCGAAGTTCGCATCATTTCGCGGCACCCGCGTTTGCGAACTTCGGAATCTAAGGACCACTAGCAACTTTATGATTCTAGTGCCCCTTTTGAACCGAAGTTCGCGATCGCATTTGCCGCACGATGTGCGCGAACTTCGGGTTCGGGGCACTAGGGCCTGTCTTCAGTTAGGCGACCTTTGCGCCGGAACGGAACAGAATCAAACGCGGAACGCCGTTCTATGGATGCATCGCCGCCGCATGTTGGGGATTCCCGAATCAGTTGTCGAGTGATTCATGGGCAGTCGGTTTTGAGGAGGGCCGACCCGTGCAGCGCTTTGGATTGCGAGACGACCAATGGGAGCGGATCAAGGATTTTCTGCCTGGCCGGGAAGGCCATGTGGGCGGCAATGCAGCGGACAACCGGTTGTTCATTG
>JBAUOM010000455.1:0-12655 GCA_049579765.1 Xanthobacteraceae bacterium | reverse complement strand
TCTGCGCAGCGGCGAAGGCGGGTGCCACCGCCTCTTCCGCCATCGGCGCGTTGATGTTGGGGCCGAGTACCAGAGCCTCGCCCCAGAAACACATGGCGCAGTCGGGATCGAGCTTCTGCGCCTTGCGGAACGCGCGCTGCGCTTCCTCGTGATTGAACGCGTAGGTCAGCCGAAGTCCTTGGTCGAAATAGGCCTGCGCGGCCGCGCTCGCGGTGATCTTGTAGGTGAGCGAGCCGAGGCCGTCCCACAGCGGGGGATCGGTATCGGCGAAGCCGAGGGCGGGGGAGGCGGCGTTCGTTCGCGCCTGCGGCGCCTCGGTCGGCGCCGCCGCCAAGCGGATCAGGCCGCGCGTCGTGGCGCTGCCTAGCCCCGGCCGCGTGTGGCAGAGGATGATGTCCGCATCGACCGGCAATCCCGCACCCGGCGCGGCCGCGCTCGGCCCGGCGTACGGGGAGGCGAGGCGCGCCGCGTCGGATTCCCCCTCCAACACGAACAGCAGAACGCCGCCGATGAACGCTCCGGCACAGGTGGCGCACAGCGGCGCCCGCAATCCGATCGATGCCGTCATGATGTCCCTCCATCCGCGGCGCTGCAGGCAACGCGGGCTCGGTGCGCCGAGAGTTAGCCCAACGGCCGGCGGGCTCGCAAGCCGTCAGGGGCAGTCGCCGATGCGTGTTCCATCGATCGACGTGCGCACGGATTGCATGAGCCGGCCCTGCATGAACGAGCGCGCAGTGATGGTAGCAGTGTAATGATCCGGGCTGTCGAAGGCGAATTCTCCCGTCACCTCCATGTCGATCTGGCCGGTGCATTGCAGCCGCCATTTGAGCCGCTGCGGCGTGCTCTCGTGCTCGACCCGCTCGCAAGTCGAGTTGGTGGTGCGACTGACCGGGCTGAACGTGCCGTCGAGGTCCGCGACGGCTTCCGGCGTCAGGCAGCGCGCGCCGCGCTGAGCCGGGCCGGCGACGCCGTTGATCTCGGGCGTCTGGACGGTCTGCCACTGGCCGGCGCGCAAGCCGTCGGCAGCCGCGCCCGGGCTCGTTGCGAGAACGAATGCCACCGCGTACGCGCAGCAACTCGCCGCGCCGCGATGTCCGTCGCGCGAACGACTTGCGTCCATTTGTTCTCCATATTCATTCGATTCGTTCGGCGACTTTCACAGCCGTTCAGGCGATCGGCTCTAAGCCGAGAACGGAGACATTCTCCCTCGGTCGCTTCGTAAATGCTATCATCGTCTTTGCGCGCGGTGCAGTAAACCGACCTGCGCCGTGCCCCCCGCGCAACGCCCAGCCATCCGAACCGAGGGAATTCCCATGACGTCGAAGAAAATCACGCGCCAGGACCTCCGCGACGCGGCGGAGAAATACAAGAACTGGGGCAAGTGGGGAGCGGACGACGAGATCGGCACGCTCAACTATACCTCGCCCGACGACATCGTCGCCGCCGCGCGACTCGTGCGCAAGGGCAAGGTCATCTCGCTCGCGCTCAATTTCGATCACACCGGGCCGCAGGGTGCGAAGAGTTCCTATCCCGCCATGGGTCGCACCAACCCGATTCACACCATGATCCGCACCGGCACCGATGCCTATTCCGGCGTGCTCGACAAGCGCGGCATCCGCGCTGCCGACGACATGGTGACCATGCCGCTGCAGTGCGGCACGCAATGGGACGGGCTCGGCCATGTGTTCTACGAAAGCCACATGTGGAACGGCTACGATTGCCGCGAGGTGACGTCGGCGGGGGCGCAGAAGTGCGGCATCGAGAAGACCAAGAACAAGATGGTGGGGCGCGGCGTGTTTCTCGACGTGGCGCGGGCGATGGACAAGGAGTGGCTCGAGGACGGCTATGGCATCACCTGCGAGGATCTCAACAATACCGCGGAGGCGCATGGCGTGACCGTCAAGCGCGGCGACTATGTCATCGTGCGCACTGGCCAGATGGAGCGCTGTCTGAAGGCCGGCAGCTGGGACGGCTATCCGGGCGGCGACGCGCCCGGATTCGCCTTCGAGACCCTGGAATGGGTGGCCAAGACCGAGCTCGCGGCGCTCGCAAGCGATACGTGGGGCTGCGAGGTGCGCCCCAACAACACCGATGGCGGAATCAACCAGCCCTGGCACTGGATCACCATCCCGATCATGGGCATGACCATGGGCGAGATCTTCTATTTGAAGGATCTCGCCGACGACTGCGCCGCCGACAAGGTCTACGAGTTCATGTTCGTTGCGCCCGCGATCCCGATCACCGGCGCGGTGGGCTCGCCGACCAATCCGCTGGCGATCAAGTGACAGCGAACCGGCGCCCCGCGCTCGGTCCGCTCGCTTCTCCCGCTCCTCCCCCGCTTTCAACCGGGCAGGGTTTACCAAAGTTAGACGGTTGCAGTAGCCGAAGCCGGAGATAGCCGACCTCGGCTGGGCGTCCGCAGGTCGAGGGCATCGTGCTGTCGCAGGCTCAGCGTCCCCACAGCCGCTTGCTCGCTATCGCGGCGCCCTCGCTGAGCGCCCGCAGCTTGGCCCAGACGATGCTGTCGGCGACCATCGGATCGCGTCGGACCGACGTCCCGAAACCGCAATCGACGCCGGCGATCAGGCGCTCGCGGTCGATGATCTCGGCGTAGCGGCCGATGCGTTGCGCCACCAGTCGCGGGTGCTCGACGAAGTTGGTGGTCGAATCGATGACGCCGGGTATCAGAATCTTGTCCTCGGGAATGTCGATGTCCTTCAGATCCTCCCACTCATGATCGTGGCGCGGATTGGCGGCTTCGATGCTGATCGCCTGCGGCCGCGCCTTGAAGGCGATGTCGATGATCTTGGTCAGCGGCAGGTCGTGGGTATGCGGCCCCTCGTAGTTGCCCCAGCAGATGTGCAGCCGCATGCGCTCGGCCGGCAGGCCTTCGGTCGCGGCGTTGAGCGCTTCGATGTTGCGCTCGGCGATCTTGCGGAACTCGTCGTCGGTCAGGTGGCGGTACTGGTTGTTGCGCGCGGAGCCGAGGTCCGGCGCGTCGATCTGCAGCACGAAGCCGGCTTCGACGATCGCCCGGTACTCGGTCTTGATCACGTCCGCGAGCGCTTCCACGTAAGCCTCCTCGCTCGGATAATGCAGGTTGATGATGAACCGCGTCAGGATGCCCGGCGAGGGCGCGGTCATGAACACCTCGAGCGGGTTCGACTTGCTCGCCGCGGCCCCGAGATGGCCGAGGTCGCGGTCGAGCGCGCTGCGATCCTTGTAGCGCAACGGAGCGACACAGCCCGGAAACGGCGTGTCGCCGAAATTCCTCCGGCGGTCGGCGAAATCCGGATGCGCCAGGAGGTCGCGCCCGATCATGATGTCGCGACCCTGCTCGGCAGCGCGCGGGTCGGGCTCGATGCCGGAGACGCGGTGCCGGATATAGGTGGTGTAGGACGGCTTGCTCATCTCCCCATCGCTGACGACGTCGACACCGGCGGCAATCTGTTGCGCGACGATCTCCTCGACCGCCTTGGCGATTTCCGCCTCGAACGCGGCGGCATCGATCGGGCGATCCTGCTCCCGCGCGAGAACGAGGTCGACGAGCGTCTTCGGCCGCGGAAGGCTGCCGGTATGGGTGGTGATGATGCGGTCCTTGCTGGTTTTCATATAGCGCTCCGGCGTCGGGGGCGACGCGATCGATCGTAGCCGGAATTGCGCCGTCTGGCGTGAGCTTCCTCGATCTCTTCGGCGAACCGGCTTCGCCCCGGGTATGGGCGCCGTGCCAGCACCCGATCCTGCAACCGCCAAGAAGGGTTGGCGCCCGCCCTGTCCTGACGATTGCGCGGCCTCTATTGTCGGCGGGTGCTGACCTGTTCCCCGCCCGTGTCCGGCATGTCCGGATCGTCGGACGGACCGCGCTGGAAACAGCGCTCTCCCCACTCGGCCTCATAGCGCAACGCGGAAGGCTTCCGCGCAACAACCTTGCGGAGACGAACATCTCATGGACTTCGCCATTAACCCGCTGATCGCGATCGGCGTCCTCGCCTCGACCGCGGCAACCGACGCGGCCTACGTGTTCTTCAACGCGTCGGTGAGCAGCCGGCGCCGGGTCTGGGCCGCCAACTGGAGTGCGATCTGGTACATGCTCTCCGCATTTGCGGTGATCAGCTACACCGAAAACGCGTTGTACGTCGCCTTTGCGGCGCTGGGTTCGTGGCTCGGAGCATTCGCGTCGGTGACCTGGCTGCATCGCGCGCAGCTGCTGACGCCGCCGCGCCACGATCCGCCGTGACGCCCGCGGCCCACGCTCAGGCGTAGACCTTGCCGCCGTTGACGTAGAGCGTCTGCCCGGTGATGAAGGCGGCATCGTCGCTGGTCAGGAACGACAGCGTTCCAACAAGGTCGTCGGGGACGAGGCTCCGCTTGATGGACTGGTGGCCGGCCGCCACCTCGAATTCGTCGCGGACTTCGTCGCGTCCCGGCCGCCGCCGGCGCCCGATGGTTCCGGGCGTGCGCACGAGACCCGGTGCAATGGCATTGACGGTGACGCCGTCCTCGCCGAACTCGCTCGCGAGCGCCCGCGTCAGTCCGATGACGCCGCCCTTGCTGGCGATGTAGTGCGCGAAGCCGGTGAGATTGGAGAGAAAGGTATCGGACGCCATGTTGACGATGCGGCCCCAGCGCCGCCGCCGCATGCCGGCAGCGAACGCCTTGATGGTCAGGAACTGCGCATCGAGATTGATCGCCATCAACCGCCGCCAGTCCTCGAACGTCATGTCGTCGAACATCTGGATGGGATAGACGCCGGCATTGTTCACGAGGATGTCGCAGCGGCCGAATTGCGTGTCGACGGCTTGCGCGAGCGCCGCGACCTCGGCGGGCTTGCTGACGTCGCAGCGCACCGCGACGGCGCTGCCGCCGGCGGCCTGCACCAGCCGCACGGTCGTGTCCCCGGCCTGCGCATCGGCGACGACGATCTCGGCGCCGTCCGCCGCCAGTCGCCGCGCATAGGCTTGGCCGATGCCCGCGGCTGCTCCGGTGATGACGGCGACCTTGCCGCTATGGCTGCTTGCCATCCTGTGTCTCCATGTCATTCTGCGGGCCGCGCGGCGGCCCAAACGTCGGCCACACAAAGGGGATGGTTCAAACTCATCATGCTCGGACACAACCGCAAAATGAGCGGGGCGGAGTGCCTCGCCGACATGCTCGAGGGCTACGGCGTCACCCACGTGTTCCACGTGCCGGCAGTGCTGCGCAAGACCTTCGCCGCGATGGAGACTCGCACCGGCATCAAACGCCTGCATGTGCACGGCGAGAAGGCCGCGGCCTATATGGCCGACGGCTATGCGCGCGCTTCGGGCAAGCCCGGCGTCTGCGCGGCGCAGGTGATCGGTGCGCTCAACCTCGCCGCCGGGCTGCGCGATGCCTGGCTCGCCCATTCGCCGGTGATCGCCTTGACCGGCGGGCGCGACCCCAAGACCAAGTTCCGCAAGGTCTATCAGGAGATCGACGACGTGCCGGCCTTCGAGCCGGTGACCAAGCTCAACGCCACGATCGACGACGTGGCGCGCTTTCCCGACATGGTGCGCCAGGCATTCCGCGTCGCCACCTCCGGCACGCCCGGCCCGGTGCACCTGCAGTTCCGCGGCAACGAGGGCCAAGTCGATGCCGAGGAAGCGGACATGGAGCCCCTGTGCGAGCCGCAGTTCGCGCACGTGCCGCCGTTCCGTCCTGTCCCCGACGAGGCGAGCGTCACGGCGGCGCTCAAACAGCTGCAGGACGCGCAGCGGCCGGTGATCGTGGCCGGCGGCGGCGTGCGCGCCTCGGGCGCGGCGGCGGAGCTGGTGACGCTGGCGGAGGCGCTGCAGATCCCGGTCGCGACCTCGCTCAACGGCAAGGATGCGATCCCCGGCAATCATCCGCTGTCGGTGGGTGTGGTCGGTACCTATTCGCGCGAGAGCGCCAACCGCGTGGTCAACGGCGCCGACCTCGTCTGCTTCGTCGGCAGCGAGACCGGCGGCATGACCACGCATTTCTGGGCGGTGCCGAAGATCGGCACCCCGGCGATCCAGATCGACATCGATCCGGAGGCGCTCGGCCGCAACTATCCGCTCGTCGTCGGCGTCAACGGTGACGCCAAGGTCACGCTGGCGCGCATGCTCGCGGCTGCCGACCGCGCCAGCGCCGGCAGGCGCAAGGCCTGGGTCGCCGCCGCGCGGGGCATCTGCGAGGAATGGGCGGGGAAATACCGATCGGCGCTGACGTCCGAGGCCGTCCCCATCAGGCCCGAGCGCATCTGCGCCGAGCTTACCCGTCACGTGCCCGACGACGCCATCGTCGCGGTCGATACCGGCCATGCCGGCATGTGGATGGGCGGCATGTACGATCTCGCAAGCCCCAAGCAGAGCTACATGCGCAGCGCCGGCCATCTCGGTTGGGCCTTCCCCGCCGGGCTCGGCGCGAAGTGCGCGTGCCCGGACCGGCCGGTGATCACGTTCACCGGCGATGCCGGCTTCTGGTACCACATCGCCGAGATAGAGACCGCCGCGCGCTGGGGCATCAACGCGGTGACCCTGGTCAACAACAACGCGAGCGGCAATCAGTCGAAGCGCGGCTTCGACCGCGTCTACGGTGGCAAGCAGACCGAGAAGGCGCGCGAGATGTGGACCTTTCGGAAGGTCAATTTCGCGCGCATCGCCGAGGACATGGGTGCGCTCGGCATCCGGGTGGAGAAGCCCACGGAGATCGCGGGAGCCCTTGCGCAAGCGTTCGAGGCCAGCCGCCCGGTGGTCATCGACGTCGTCACCGACGTCGAGGCGCTCGCGCCGCTGGCGGTGACGTCTTAGGCGTCAAGGTTAGGGGCATGGGCGCCGGGTGCCGCTTACCCCGGGGCACGACAGCCGGTCCGCGCGGATAGGCTGTCTTGTTCGCCGTCCGTAATCTAGCAGACCGACGGGGGCGCGCGGTTGTGCCAGAATGGTCGTCTCAGCGCTCCCGCGTGTCATGCCACTCAGGCGGCTTCTCCAAGACGCAACGTTCGGACCTGACGAGATTGCCGTCCTGGTGGCGGCCTTCGAGGGCACCTTGCGCGCCCTGAACCTGACCAGTCGGGCTGATCCGGCCACCGAGATGGTCGCCAGGACGATCTTCGAACTTGCCAAGCAGGGCGAGCGGGATCCCATTCGCCTGCGCGAGCGCGCGGTGCAAATTCTTTCCGACAAGCACCCGACCGCGGCGAACGGGTAACCGACGAGCGTTCCGGGGGCCCGCACCCGGACGCCGCGCGTCCCGGAATTCGGCTGGAGCGTTGACGAGCGGCCAGCCACCCGGAGTGAGGGCCGATAGCGAGACGGCGCCGATGAAGCCCGTCGCGGCGACGCGTATGCCGAGGACCAAATGTCCGGGCGCAGCGCGCGGTTTGGCGACGCCAGACGTCGCGGCTTGCTCAGTCCTCGGGGCTGAGCTTGCGCCGCACGCCCCATTCGTTCAGCACGGCCGCGATATCCGAGGCGACGAAAAAGCGCGCGCTGTCCTGGTCGTAGCCCTCGCGCAACAACTCGTCGTAGTCGGTGAACACGTGCCGCACATAGGCGACGAGGGAGAGCCACGCCGCTGGCTCCGGCGCGCCGACCTTGAGACCCGGACTGTCCAGGGCGTGATCGATCACCGCCCCGAACTCGTGCTGCGGGATACGGGGCGCCAGCCGCGAGAGCGCAACCTCGATGTCACCGCGTTTAGCCACGTCGGCTGGCTTTGCAGGGGCCGGCGATTGTTTCAGACCTCGCCGGCATTATCGGGTATCTTCGCCAGGAAATCGAGCCGCGAGCCTGAGCCATGACTACACCTTCGGCCAAACCGTCCGATGTCTCGCCAACCTCCAGGTCGGGGCAGATCGGCATGGTGGCAGCCGTTTCCATCGGCATCGGCGGCATGGTCGGGGCCGGCATTTTCTCGATCCTGGGCGTGGTGGCGCAGGCGGCAGGCAATGCGATGTGGCTTTCCTTCGCCATCGGCGGCGTGGTGGCGCTGCTCGCTACCTATTCCTACGCCAAGCTCGGCGCCACCTTTCCGTCCGCCGGCGGTGCGGTGCATTTCCTGGTGAAGGGCTTCGGCGACGGCGTCCTGACCGGCGGGCTGAACCTGTTCATGTGGGCGGGCTACATCATTTCGCTCGCGCTCTATGCCAGTGCGTTCGGTGGCTACGCCGCAACCTTCGTGCCCACCCCGGCGTCCCCGCTGCTGGTGAAATCTCTGGCCGTCGCCGCTGTGGTGGCACTGACGCTGGTCAACGCCTTCGGGGCCAAGACCATGGGTCGTTCGGAGACGGTGATCGTGGCGGTCAAGGTAGCGATCCTCGTGCTGTTCGCCGCGGTCGGCCTTTGGTTCATCCGGCCGGGCTATCTTTCGACCGAGCTGTGGCCGGCGCCCAAGTGGGTCCTGTTCGGGGCGGGCGTGCTGTTCATCGGCTACGAGGGCTTCGGGCTCATCGCCAACGCGGCCGCCGACATGCGCAATCCGCGCCGGATGTTGCCGCGGGCGCTCTACACCAGCGTGATCCTGGTCATCGTCCTCTACCTGGTGGTGGCGGTCACCGTCAGCGGCAGCCTGTCCGATTACGAGATCGAGCGCGCCCGCGACTATGCTTTGGCCGAGGCGGCCAAACCATCGCTGGGCCAGTTCGGCTTCCGCCTGATCGCCATCGCGGCGTTGTTCTCCACCGCCTCGGCGATCAATGCCACGCTCTTCGGTGCGGCCAATGTCTGCTACATGATCGCGCGCGACGGCGAGTTGCCGGCCGGCCTATCGCGCACCGCATGGCGAGGAGCCACCGGAGGGCTCGTCCTCACGGCCGGCCTGGTCGTGGCGGTGACGCTGCTGTTCGACCTCTCCGGCATCGCCATGATGGGAAGCGCCGCTTTCCTCCTGATCTATGCCGCGGTCAATGCAGGTCACCTCAACGTGCTGCGGCAAACCGGGGCGAGCGCGATCCTCGTATGGTTGTCGCTGCTGACCTGCCTCGCCATGTTCGCGGTGCTCGGCGTGTACGTCTACCAGGAGCAGCCCGCCGCGCTCGTCGCGCTCGTCCTCATCGCCGCCGCCTCGTTCGCCGCCGAGTGGCTCTACCGGCGATGGACCGGACGCACGCTCAAGGATCGTCCTTAGCGGAGATTGGCGGCACGGTCCGCGGGCCCGCCCGCGGGTCGTCGCGGCGTCACCGTACCCCAGGCGCGACCGGCAGGAATTTCTGCACCCGGCGGCCGAAGCCGACCTCGGCGGTGTAGACGTTGCCCTTCGAGTCGATCGCGATGTTGTGGACCCACTTGAATTGGCCGGGCTGGCGCCCGTGGCGGCCCCATTGCGAGAGCACCGTCCCGTCCTCGCGCGCCAGCACGCTGATCTGGCCGTTGGCGCCATCGGCCAGCAGGATGAACTTCTGCTGCGGGTCGCTCGACAGCACCAGGTCCCAGACCGAGCCGTTGGCCAGCGTCTGCGGGTCGACGCGGAACTCGCGCACGAAACCGCCGTCCTTGCGAAACACTTGAATCCGATCGTTGACGCGATCGCAGACGTAGACGAGGCCATCGTGCGACAGCCGCACGCAATGCACGGGATTGCCGAAGCTCCGCGACAGCGGCGCGGTGGGGCTATACGGGGGAAGCTTGTCGTCGGCCGGTGTGGTCGTGCCATAGGCGCCCCAGTGGCGCTTGTACGTGCCCGTTTTCGCGTCGAACACGATGATGCGGCGATTGAGATAGCCGTCGGCGACATAGAGCTCGCCCGCGGCTTCGTCGATCACCATATGGGCGGGCCGGCCGAGCTGCGTGTGCGAATTCGAGCCGCCGTTCGAGGCGGGCTTGCCGATCTGCATCAGGAACGTGCCGTCCGCCGTGAACTTCAGGATCTGATGGTCGTCCTTGCCGTTACCGGCCGTCCAGACATTGCCGTCGGCGTCCACGAATATGCCGTGCTCGCTCTTGGGCCAATCGTAGCCCTGGCCGGGACCGCCCCAGGAGCGCAACAGGTTTCCTTCGGCGTCGAACTGCAGCACGGGCGGAGCGGCGGTGCAGCATTTGGTGGCGGGCGGGTTCTGCATCGCGCCCTTCTCGTCATCGAGCAGGCTGCCCGGACGATGGACGATCCACACGTGGTCGTCCCGGTCGGTTGCGACGCCGGCGACTTGGCCGAGAATCCAGTTGCCTGGCAGCGGCTTGGGCCAGAACGGCTCGGGCCGGAACGTGGGCGCATCTTGCGCCAGCGCCGATCCGGATACGACCGCAAGAGCGCAGAGTGCAGAGATCAATCGCATGGCTCTCTCCTCCAGGGTCTCCCGCAACGGCACGTGCGCGCATTGTGATGTTCGGCTGCGCTTCGCGGTGCGCCTCACCGCTCAGTCGGCACGGATGCCGGCCTTGGCCGTGACGTCCCACCATTTCTCGATGTCGCTGCGGATGCGCATGCTGAGCCGGATCGTGCCCGCGAGACCTCCCTGCGCGCGGCGCCGCGACATCGCGACGCGTCCGTTCTTTTAGAGCCCATGCTCCGATGGTCTTGGCCGCAAGGTCAAGGGCGTCACATTGCCAATGCGAGCTTGCCGAGGTTAGTCTCGATCCCAGCAGTCAGGTCATCCGAGAAATGCCGGCTGTCGTTGCCGCAGAAGCAAATCCGGGAGGACGCCATGACTCTGACGAAGACGATTTTGACGCTCGCCGCCGCAGCCCTTCTATCGGCGGGGACGGCCGCGGCCCAGACCGAGATCAAGTTCGGCCATGTCGGCGAGCCCGGCTCCTTGTTCGACCGTTCGGCGCAGGAGTTCGCCAAGCGCGCCAATGCCAAGCTCGGCAGCAAGGCCAAGGTCGTGGTCTACGGCTCGAGCCAGCTCGGCGGGGACACCGAGTTGTTGAAGAAGCTCAAGCTCGGCACCGTCGATCTCGCGTTGCCCTCGACCGTGATGTCGTCGCAGGTGGGCAGCTTCGGCCTGTTCGAGATGCCCTATCTGGTCAAGGATCGCAGTCATATGGCGCGCATTCGCGACCAGATCGTCGTGCCCGAACTGGTCCCGGCGGCCGCGCAGCAAGGTTACGGCATCATCGCGGTGTGGGAGAACGGCTTCCGCCACATCACCAACTCCAAGCGGCCGATCGTGCGGCCCGAGGACCTGCAAGGCTTGAAGCTGCGCGTGCCGCAGGGCGGCTGGCGGGTGAAGATGTTCCAGGCCTATGGCGCCAATCCGAGCCCGCTCGCGTTTTCCGAGGTGTTCGTCGCGCTGCAGACCGGGGTCATGGACGCGCAGGAAAATCCCCTTGCGCAAATCTATCCGGCACGCTTCTACGAGGTGCAAAAATATCTGTCGCTGACCGGCCACGTCTATACACCGGCCTACGTCACCGCCGGCCGCAGCTGGTCCGGTTTGCCGCCCGATGTGCAGAAGATCGTCACCGACGCCGCGATCGAGATGCAGGCGCAGGTGGCGCAAATCGCGGCCGAGCTCGACACCGACTTTCTCGGCAAGCTCAAGGCCGCCGGAATGCAGGTGAACGAGGCCGACAAGGACGCCTTCATCAAGGCGAGCGCAAAGATCTACGACGAATTCGCGAAGGAAGTTCCCAACGGCAAGCCGCTGGTCGACAAGGCGCTCGCGCTCGGCAAGAGTTCCTGAGCGGGGCGTGAAAGCCCCATGCCGGGCCGCTTTGCCCGGCGCGGCCGGCGAGACGTCGCGGGTTTTCGGAAACGCTGGCGGCTGCACGAAGGTGCGGGGCCGTCCGCGCGGGGCAGTTGATCAATAGGGTGGGCATTGCGCGTTCTTGGTTCTCCCATTCGCACCTGCGGCGCGGGCGCAAGCCCCGCGCGCGCCATTCGTCTGGGCAAAATCGGCCCGCGTGCCGTTGCGAATTGCCGTTCCCCGGCAAGCGTTTTTGCCCGCCCGGCACCGTACCGCGTGCAACGATTCAATTTCATCGGAACCGGCGCTAGATGACCCTGCAATCCCTGCGCGCGGGATTCGAGCGTCTGCTCGAGGGCATCGTGATTGCGCTCATGGTCGCGCTCACCGCCATCGTGGTGATCGCCGTCGCCTTTCGCTACTCCGGCAATGCGCTCGCGTGGTACGACGAGGTCGCCTCGATCGGGCTGGTGTGGCTCACCTATTACGGCTCCGCCCTCGCGGCCCTCAAGGGCGCGCATATCGGCGTCCCCGGGCTGGTCAACGCGCTGCCGCCGCCGGCGCGGGTCGCGGCTGCGATCTTCGCCGAGGCGTGCATTTTCGTGTTCTTCATCGTGCTCGCCGTCACCGGCCTCGAGGTGGTCGTGGTGCTCGGCAACGACCGGATGGTGAGCCTGCCCGGGGTTCCGCTGCGGCTCACTCAGTCGGTAATCCCGATCGGTGCCGTGCTGTTCATCGTTGCCGAGGCATTGCGGCTGCCGCGGGTGCTGCGCGATGCCCGCGGCGGCGGCTTCCTCGATGCCGAGACGTTGGAGGCGATGTCGCACGCTGCGCCGGCGGCGGCCGACCCGCGCAAGAGGAGCGAGGACAGCGGACGTCCATGACCATCACGCTCATGCTCGTCGGAATGCTGGCGCTGGCGGTGCTCAACGTGCCCATTGCGATCGCGCTCGGCCTCGTCGCAACTTTGGCCATCTGGATCGCGCAAGGGCCGCACATGCTCGTCAACGTGGCACTCGTGATGTTCGACGGGGCGTCGAGCTTTCCTCT
>JBAUOM010000454.1:0-2270 GCA_049579765.1 Xanthobacteraceae bacterium | reverse complement strand
CTACAAGGCGAAGTGGCGCTTCACGTCGCTGCCCGACCTTTACAATATCGTGCGGGCCACGACCGTGCTGGCGGTGACGCTGCTTGCGCTCGACTACGTGCTGGTTGCGCCCAATATCTACGGCACGTTCTTCTTCGGCAAGATTACGATTGCCCTCTACTGGCTGCTGCAGATCGCGTTTCTCTCGGGCCCGCGCATCGCCTACCGCTATTTTCGCTACAGCCGCACGCTTCAGCACGCCAAGGAGGGCGGTTCGACGCCGACCATCGTCGTCGGCCGCACCGCCGACGCCGACGTGCTGCTGCGGGCGATTGAAAGCGGCGCGGTGACGAAGATCAGTCCCGTGGGCATCCTGTCGCCGTCTTTGGCGGACCAGGGCCAGGCCATACGCGGCGTTTCCGTGCTCGGCGGCCAGGACGACATCGAGCGCGTCGTCACCGATCTGCGCAATCGCGGCATCAACGTGACCCGACTTGTACTCACGCCGAGTGCGCTCGTGCCGGAAGCGAGCCCGGAAACGATCCTGATGCGGGCGCGGCGGCTCGGGCTCGCCACCAGCCGGCTTCCCTCGCTCGACGACGGCGGCGAGGCGCTCCGGCTCGCGGCGGTGAACGTGGAGGATCTCCTGCTGCGCCCGGGCGTGAAGATCGACTACCGTCGTCTCGAGGCTTTCGTGCGGAACAAGTCGATCATCGTCACCGGCGGCGGCGGGTCGATCGGAGCGGAGGTTTGCGACCGCATCGTGACTTTCGGCGCGGCGCGTGTGCTCGTAATCGAGAACTCGGAGCCCGCGCTGCACGCCGTACTGGAGGCGCTCGCGACCAAGCATGGGCGCGCGACCATCGAGGGCCGCCTCGCCGACGTGCGCGACCGGACCCGCATCTTTCGTCTCATGGGCGATTTTCGCCCCGACATCGTGTTCCATGCCGCGGCTCTCAAGCACGTGCCGCTGTTGGAGCGTGACTGGGGCGAGGGCGTGAAAACCAACGTGTTCGGCTCGGTCAATGTCGCCGATGCCGCCGTCGCGGCCGGAGCCCGCGCGATGGTGGTGGTCTCGACCGACAAGGCGATCGAACCGGTATCCGTGCTCGGAGCCTCGAAGCGCTTTGCCGAGATGTATTGCCAGGCGCTCGACAACGACTTCGCGCGGCGAAACGACAAGCGGGCGATGCGACTGATCGCGGTGCGCTTCGGCAACGTGCTCGCGTCGAACGGCTCGGTGGTGCCCAAGTTCAAGGCGCAAATCGAGGCCGGCGGGCCGCTCACCGTGACGCACCCGGAGATGGTGCGTTATTTCATGACCATCCGCGAGGCGTGCGACCTCGTGGTGACGGCGGCGAGCCACGCCGTCGAGCCGGGACACGCGGGCGTGGCCGTCTATGTCCTCAATATGGGTCAGCCGGTGAAGATCGTCGATCTGGCGGAGCGCATAATCCGCCTCTCGGGGCTCGAGCCCGGTCGCGACATCGACATCGCGTTTACCGGCATCAGGCCGGGCGAACGCTTGCAGGAAATCCTGTTCGCGCGCGAGGAGCCGACGGCTCCCATCGGCATCGAAGGCATCGTCGCGGCCAAGCCGATCAGTCCGTCGCTCGAGGCCATGCGCGGCTGGCTCGCGGCCCTGGAGCAGGGGCTCGCCCGCGAGGACCGCTCGGTGATCTTCAGCGTGCTGCACGACGCCGTGCCCGATTTCGGCGGGGAGGCGGCTTGAGCTTCAGCGCGGCGCGCGCGCGAACGTCGCGAGCACCCACGCGACGACGGCGATGCCTGCCGCCAGCGCGATCAGCGACACGACGCTGTTCTCCGCTGCCACGCTCGTGAGCGCGAGCGCGGCCAGCGCGTGGTTGACCCGCGCGACGCGCGCGACGATGGCGGTGACGCTGAAGCCGTTGTCGGCGGCGCGCTGATAGAAATGGCTGCGGTGGGCCTGCCAGAACCGCTCGCCGCGGGCGATGCGGCGGGCGAGGGTGATGGTGGCGTCAAAGAGATAGTAGAGCGGCAGGATGAGCGCCGCCGCTAAGTAGCCTTTGCCCGCCAGCTGCAGCAACAGCCAGCCGAGGAGAAGACCGATCGGCAGGCTGCCGACGTCGCCGAGGAAGACGCTCGCCACCGGCCTGTTGAAGGGTGCAAAGCCGACGATGGCGCCGAGCAGCGCCGCGGCGACGACGGAAGGAAAGGGGGCCAGCTTGGCGGCGAGACCGAGCAGCACCAGCGCGCCGCACACCGGCACCAGTTCCGCCACCGTCATCCAGTCGATGCCGTCCATGAAG
>JBAUOM010000453.1:0-1912 GCA_049579765.1 Xanthobacteraceae bacterium | reverse complement strand
GGCCGCCAACCGCCGCGGCGCGCAGGACGTCCGCACCTTGCTCAGCCTTGACCGCGGCCGCACCTTGCGGCCGTTCGAGACCATGGTCGCAAGCTCGGTCGATCCGCTGCAGATTTACGTCGCGGTGCGGCAGTCCGGCTATTGGGCGGAGGGTTTTGCCGTGCTCACGGCGTCGCCCCACCCATGCGCGCAACGCGCCAGCCATGTGCTGCAATCCGCCGTCGAGCGAATGCAAGCCGGCGGGCGCTGCAGCGAGCTCGCGCGCGACATCGCGCGGGCGGTCCATCCGTTGCAGCTCCACCCAGTCACGGCGCGCGTTGCGGGCAACGCGATCGGGCTGGGGCTCGAGGAGCATCCCATGATCGCCGCCGGCGTCGAGGACAGGGTCGAGGCGGGCGGAGTCTACAGCCTGCGGGTCGGCCTATCGGACGGACGCGACTACGCCATCGTCTCGGCGATGGTCGCCGTTCACGAGGGCGGCAACGACGTGCTCTGGTCGTCTGCGGAGCCCGCGCGATGACCGCGCTCGAGTATCTCGCCGGCGCGGTCGCGAGCTGCGAGGCTCGCCCCGACGCCGTGCGCGAGGAGGTCGAGCTTCATCTCATCGACACGGTGGGCGCTTGGATCGCGAGCGCGCGGACCAACGAAGGGCTGGCGTTGTTGCGATTTCGCGCCGCCCTGCGCGCGAGCGGACCAGCGGGGGACGGTGTGGCGCTCGATCTCGCCACCCGTTGCGCGCTCGCGCGGCTGAGCGAGATCGACGACATTCATCTCGCCTCCATGATCACGCCGAGCGCCATCGTCATTCCCGGCGCGCTCACCATGGCGGCGGTCACGCCGACGGCCACTGCAGGCGACTTGGCCGCCAGCATCCTTGCCGGCGCCGAGGCCATGACCCGGCTGGGACGCGCCATTAACGGCGCGGCGATTCTCTATCGCGGCATCTGGCCGACCTATTTCGCCGCACCTTTCGGCATCGCCGCGGCCGCGGCGCGGCTTTTCAAGCTCGACGAACGAGGCACGGCCGATGCACTGGCGCTCGCGCTCACGCTGGCGGCGCCGGGCGTGGGGCACCACAACGCCGCCACCACCTCGCGCTGGTTCGCGCTCGGCCACGCCGCGCACAACGGGCTCGCCGCGGCGCTGGCGGCGCGACGAGGTTTCACGTCCGACCGCAACCTGCTCGAAAGTCAATTCCTCCCCGCGGTCTACGGCGTGACGGCGGACCTCGCGGCGCTGACCGACGGCCTCGGCGAACGCGTGGCCTTGACCGAGGTATCCTTCAAGCCCTGGTGCGCGGCGCGGCAGACCATGGCGGCGACGCAGGCGCTGAAGGAGATCATCGAGGCGGGCGTCGCCCCCGCGGCAATGGACGAGATCGTCGTGTCCGTGCTCCCACCCCACCGCAAGATGATCGACCATGGCGTTGTTGCCGGCGACCGCGCTTCGCACCTCACCAGCGTGCAATACTGCATGGCGCTGGCGGCGCTGGCGCCGGACCTGGCGTTCGAGCTGGCGCCGACAGCTCCGGAGCCGCCGGCGAGCGTGCGCAGCCTCATGGCGAAGATCAAGGTCGAGGCGGACGACGGCCTGCTCGCCGATTATCCCCGCACCTGGCCGGCGCGGGTGCGCGTCGCCACCGGCTCCGCGCGGCACGAGCGCACCGTGACGCATGTGCCCGGCGATCCTGCGCGCCCGTTCGACGGCACCCGCCTGCGCGAGAAGTTTCTCCGCTTCACGCGGCCGGTGCTCGGAGAGGATGCAGCCGGGCGCCTGCTTGTACGTTGTCATGCGGCGCTCGCCGCCGGCGAATTCGCGCCGTTGCTCAGCGAAATCGAGCGGGCATGCGGCGACGCGCTCGCGCGAGCGGACCAGTAGCCCGCATGGAGCGAAGCGCAATGCGGGGCACCTC
>JBAUOM010000452.1:0-2369 GCA_049579765.1 Xanthobacteraceae bacterium | reverse complement strand
GGTCTGCTCCGCGTCCTGCCGGGCCGTCCGGGGGTCGGGGCGCGGCAACTCAACCGACGCGGAATTTTCCGCCGGCTGAACCGGCTGCGCGGCCTGCGGTGGATCGACTGGGATCGGACCCGGGATGGCGGATGGATTCGGCGCGGCGGCCTCGTTCGACGTGCGACGATCGCGTGGCGCGGCACCGCTCGCGGCCGGCTCCTGCGCGGCGGCAGGTGCGGCAGATTGGCGCGAGTCATTTTGCTCCGACCCGTTCCAGGCGGCTGCCAGCACCGCGTCATCGGATTTGGCTGGAGCGGCCGCCACCCGCGGTGGCGCCGCCCTTCCAACCGGTTGCGGAAGGTCGATGCCGTCGAGCCCGACACCTGCGAGTTGCGGCAGCGCGGCACCGGCTCCGAAGCAGACGACGGCGCCGGCGACGATCACGGCCGACCTGAGCATCCGTCGACCGCGGCGGCCAAACCGCGCCGCCCTTTGTGCGCTCGCGGGCCGCGGCGTTGACATCCTTCGGGGGGATGCGCGATCTGCATCAACCGTGGGACGCGCGAGGTCGGCAGGTCGCTCGCTGAGGTCGAGGGGCTCGAGCAGATTTGCGGGCTCGAGCAGGTGAATGGGCTCATGCGTCGACGCCATGTGCGACCCTCCGCGCGCTGCAGCCCCCAGTCTTGGAATGTCCCCCGTTCTCCACGCACATGCGTGCGCGACCGGCGAACCAGCCGAACACCAACGCCGCCGCCAATATCGGGTTCCTGCCGCAATCGCCGGCGGACCGATGGAGAGATGACGATCTCCGCGCCCTTCGCCGCTCCGGCCTTGACCGCGACGAGAGGTCGCGGCCCGACGCTCGGAGGATGTCGGCAAGGGATGTGCGCAGCGAACCGCGCGGCTCATTCCTGCGCGGTGTTGTTGTCTTGGACATCGCGCGAGGCGCCCCAAAGCACGGCAACGCCGGCGAGCGCGGACAGCACCGACGCCGCGAATACCGCGATCTTGGCGGCGGCGAAATCTGCTGGTGCCGGAAACGCCTGGCCGGCGATGAACAGGGACATGGTGAAACCGATGCCGGCCAACGCGCCGGCACCGCCGAGCTGGCGCCACGAATAGGCCTCCGGCTTGACGGCGACGCGCAGCCACACCGCCAGCGCCGAGGCCGACATCAAGCCCAGCGGCTTGCCGATCACCAGCCCGGCCATGATCGCGAGCAGCAACGCCTGGTGGCCGTCCCACACCTCGCTGGTGAACGCCACGCCGGCATTGGCCAAGGCGAACAGCGGCAGCACCAGGTAGCTCGAGCGCGCGCCGGCGTGGCGCAACAGGCGGTCCGCCGGCGATTCCAGGCGCTCGTGGATCTCGTCGAGCGCGCGCAGCGCCGGCAACGAGGGGCCGCGCCGCAGCACCTCGCCGCCGTGCTGCGTTTCGACCGACAGGATCACGTCCGCCTGCGTCATGAGCGCTTTCAGATTCGGCGGCGGCCGGGTGGGAATGAACAAGGCCAGCAGCACGCCGGCCAAGGTGGCGTGCAGTCCGCCGGCATGAACGCAGGCCCACAGCACGACGCCGAGCACGATGTATGGCAGCACGCGGTAGACACGCGACCGATTGAGCAACGCCAGCGCCGCGACCGTGGCGGCGCCGCATGCGAGCCAGCCGAAGTGGAGCGCGCCGGAATAGAATGCCGCCACCACCAGAATGGCGCCGATGTCGTCGACGATCGCCGCCGCGGTCAGGAACACGCGCAGCTCGACCGGCACCCGGCCGCCCATCATTGCGATCAACGCAATCGCGAAGGCGGTGTCGGTCGCCATCGGCACGCCCCAGCCCTGCGACCAGGGTCCGTGCGGAATGATCGCGAGGTAGAGCAGCGCGGGCGCCACCATGCCGCCCACGGCCGCCGCAACCGGCAGCGCCGCGGAACGCCGGCTGGCCAGATGGCCGACGGTGAACTCGCGCTTGATCTCGAGGCCGACGACGAGGAAGAAGATCGTCAGCAGGGCGTCATTGATCCAGTGGCGCAGCGACATGCGGAAGCCGGCGTCACCGAAGGTGAAGCCGAAGTCCTGCTCCCAGAACGCCTCGAAACCGGGCGCCAGCGGGGAATTGGCGAGCGCCACCGCCAACAGCGTGGCGAGCAGCAGCAGCACGCCGGCCGACGGCCCCCAACTGACGAAGTCTAGCGCCGCCGAGCGGACGCGGTGCCCCAGCCTGCCGAGCATCGCATCGGACAGCGCGCTCTCGTCCCACGGGCCGTCGTACCGCCGGCCGTTGATGAAGAAGGTCGGCGTGATCATCACGCCGCTGGCGCGGGCGCTCGCTTCGTCGGCGCCGACGCGCGCCTTTGCGCGGCGCGCGATCTCCTCGGCGTCCTGCGG
>JBAUOM010000451.1:0-3546 GCA_049579765.1 Xanthobacteraceae bacterium | reverse complement strand
CCACCTCGCGGGGATTGCCTTCGGCCTGCTCGCGCGCTGGCCGGCCGGGCGTCTCACCGTGCGCGCCGCCGGGGGCGCCATCGCGCTGGCCGGGATCGCCTTCCTGAGCGGATCGGGATGAGCGGCTTCGTGCGCGGATTGCTCCATCCGCTGGCGCAGCCCGCGCATGCGCTGGCATTGCTGGCGCTCGGCCTTCTCATCGGCCAACAGCACGCACGGCGACGGCCTGTGCTGTGGGCGACATTCATCGCCGGGCTGGCCGCGGGCCTGTCTGCGATCGCGCTGGCGGTCGGGCAGACGCCGGCCGCCGACGTTCTCCTCACCGCCGCGGGCTTGGCCGGCATCCTGGTCGCGATCGGGCGTCCGCTGCCGGGGCTCGCCTGCGCACTGCTGGCGGCCGTCATGGGCGTAGCCTTGGGTCTGGACTCGCCGCCGGACGCGATTTCGATCGCCGCCGGCACGATCATGCTGATCGGCACCGGACTGGGTGCAAGCCTGATGCTCGCGATCGTGGTCGTCGGCGCCGGTTGGCTGGTCGGCGCGCAGGAGCGGGCCATGCCCCGCATCGGTATGCGCATCTTGGGCTCGTGGGTCGCGGCGAGCGCGATGCTCGTGCTGGCGCTGCGCTTTGCGCGCGGCGGGCTGTTCTGATCGGCTGGTGTCCAGATTCCCGAAGTTCGCAGACCTGCCGGCCCCTCTGAAGCGAACTTCGGAGTTAAAGAGACAGTCGCAAATTTATGATTCGATTACAGTTTCTGATTTGAAGCTCTCGCGAGAGATTGCGGCTGCAATGATTGGGATCTTCGAATCCACCGCACCAGGCTATTCCGCTGCTGGGCGCGTGGCGTATTCGTTGGCCGCGCGATCGATCGCCTGTGCGAGATATTCGGAAGACTGCGCGCCCTCGACGGCGAGCACACCGCCGAGGATGAAGCAGGGCACGCCGTCGATGCCGGCCTCCTTGGCGGACTCGGCGTCGCGCTCGACCCGCGCGATGTCGTCCTCGCCCGCCAGCCGTTCGCGTACCCGCTCGCCGTCGAGGCCGCAATCGGCCGCCGCCTTGACCAGCACCTCGCGGTCGGTGAGATCGCCGCCCTCGGTGAAGTAAAGGTCCATTAGCCGCTGCTTCATGCGCGCCGCGCTGCCGATCTCGTCTGCCCAGCGGATCAGGCGGTGGCAGTCGAGCGTGTTGGGCTGGCGCTGGATCCGATCGAGCGCATAGGTCAGGCCCTCGGCGGCGGCGGCCTGCGCCACCCGCTGCGCGATGCTGCCGTAGCGTTCGGGCGATCCGAACTTGGTGGTGAGGTAATCTTTCCGGCTGATCCCTTCGCGCGGCACCCAGGGATTGAGGAAATAGGGACGGAAGCGCACCTCGACCGCGACCTCGGGCCGCAGCGCAATTGCCTTCTCCAGCCGGCGCTTTCCGATGAAGCACCAGGGACAGACGACGTCGGAGATCATGTCGATCGGCAGGGCAGAAGTCATGACAGGGTCCTCGCGCGGCGGCCCGCGAGATTATGCCCGCGGTCACTCGGCGGCAACCCGCGGACAGGCACCGATGCGCGCCATCAGCGTTGCCAGATCGTCGCGCCGCCTCAGCGAGGCCAGCGTGATCGTCGGCCTGATGGTGCGGCGGTCGCCGGCGGGGGAGAGCATGGTGCGCCTGAGCACGCTGGCGATCCGACGCGCGAGCACGTGGGCGCTGCGCAGGTCGCTGCCGCTAAAGGTAGCGAGGATCGCTCCATCCCGCTCGCGGCAGGCAAAGTCGATGTCGCGCGCGAGCCGGCTGAACAGACGCGCGGCGTCGGTATAGGCGCGACGATCGGTGATGCCTTCGAAGCTGAAACGCGCGACCGACAGCACGCCGCGGCTTGCCTCGGTTGCTTGCACCGCGCGATCGAGCCCACGCCAGAACGCCTCCGCGCCGAGCAGCCCGGTGTCGGGATCGATGACGCCCTCGGTCTCGAGCGATTTCAGCACGCGCTTGAGCCGGCTTTCGAACGCCTGCAGGCGCACGAAGGGTAGCACGCGATCGACGAGCAGCACCGGATCCGCCTCGACGCGCACCAGATTGGGCAGCCGCTCCTCGTCGACCCCGGCATTGTTGAGCAGTCCGACCGGCAGGTCGCGAAAGCGCGCGTCCTCGGCGAGGAGCGTCAAGAGCGCCTCGGCCACGCGCGACCCCAGCCCTTCGCCGATGATGACGCCGTCAACATCGCGCGCGTTGAGGAAGCGCGCGGCAGTCTCGACGCCGAGCGCACCGATGAGCCCGACCCGCTCGCCGATCGCGGCCGATAGCGCGGGATAGGAGGCGCCGCGGCCGATATAGAGCACCGTTGCGTTGTCGAGAAGGTCGCTTGGCACGGAGGTGGGAATGCCTTTCCTCGCACCGGCACTGCGGGCGCGTCGCAGCACCGTGGCGTGCAGCGTGCGGATTCGCAGCCCCGCGTGCAGACGCGCAACCAGCCGCTCGGTCGAATCATCGAGCTCGATCGCCAGCGCATCAGGGATGGTCGGGCTGCCGTCCCGCTCCACCAGCGCGATGACCGGCATGATCGGGCCGCCGCGCGCCTCGATGCAATGAATGGCGGCCCGCAAGTGTTCCGGCGACGGCGTGCCGCGCGGATCGGCGACCGCGAGCGCGACCGGTTGGATTTCGGCGACGGCGGCAGGCACGTCGGCCCAACGGGTTTCCACGATCGGGAAGGCGCCGGCCTTGCCGAGCACGTCGACCAAGTCGGCCGCCGAACTCTCGGCGACCACCACCATCGGACCCAAGAGCGCCATGATGACGAGCCGGTTGCGCGGGACGGAGCAGCTACTTTAGGCGATGGGCTGTTAACGGCTCGTCAACAAAATCCGCCGCCGCGGTCGGGGACGCGGCGCGACCGGCGCCGATCGCCCGGGCATCACGGCGTCTTCGGTACGTCCCACCACGTCTCCGGAAGATAGCCGTAGAGCGAGGTCACGGCCGGCCGCCCGATGGTGCTCCAGCGCGCGATCCACTGCGCGGGAAAATGAAACAACGGAATGACGTAGAAGCCGGAGATCAACGTGCGGTCGAGCGCGCGCACCGCCGCGACGAAGTCCTCCCGGCTTTCCGCCTTGAGCAGTGCGGCGATCATCGCATCGACGGCTGCACTCTTCACGCCCATGTAATTGCGCGTGCCGGGCTGGTCGGCGGCGGCCGACCCCCAGTAGAAGGCCTGCTCATTGCCGGGCGATAGCGACTGGTCCCAGCGGTTCTGGATCATGTCGAAATCGTAGCTGAGCCGACGTCCCTCGTATTGCACCGCATCGACCATGCGCACACGCGCGGCAATGCCGGCGCGCTTCAGGCTCTGCGTGAACAACAGCGCGAGCCGCTCCTCGTCGCGCGCCGCGACCAGGATCTCGAACGTGAACGGACGGCCGCTCTTGCGCTCGACCAGCCCGGTGCCCCGCAGCTCGTAGCCGGCGGCCGTGAACAGGGCGAGCGCGCGCCTGAGCGTGGCGCGGTCGCGCCCGGAGCCATCGCTGGCCGGCGGGGACCAGGTGCCCTCGAGC
>JBAUOM010000450.1:0-3412 GCA_049579765.1 Xanthobacteraceae bacterium | reverse complement strand
GTCTCCTTCGGCGGGTCGAGGCTCACGACGTTGAGGTTGCGGCGCGCCGCGCGCTCGGCGCTCTCCGGCATGTGCACGCCGTACCAGATCGGCGGATGCGGCTGCTGCAGCGGGGCGATCTCCATCGGCACGTCCCGGAAGGAAAACCGCTTGCCCTTGTGGTCGAGGACCTTCTGGGTCAAGCCCTTGATCACGAGCTCGACGGCCTCGGTGTAGATCTCCTGCGCCTCGTCCGGGTTGGCGCCGTAATATTCGATCTCGATCGGCACGGAGCCGCGCCCGAAGCCGATTTCGAGCCGCCCGCCGCTCAAATGGTCGAGCATGCAGATTTCCTCGACCAGCCGCAGCGGATGGTGCAGCGGCATCGCCCATACCAGCGGGCCGAAGCGCAGCCTGCGCGTTCGCTGCGCGACGGCGGACAGGAACAAGCTGGGAGAAGGCGCCATGCCGAGCGGGGTCGAATGGTGCTCGGCGAGATGATAGGCGTAGAAACCCGCGCGATCATAGGCCTCTGCAATCTTGAGGCGATCCTCGTAATAATCCGCCAGCAGCCCGCCGTAGCGGTCGAGATGATCGAAGACCCCGAATTCCATTGTCTCTCCGCGCGCCGCGTTGCGCCTGCTCCATCTTGATCATTTGCGCGGGCGAGGCAACGGCAATGGCGCTTTCAATGACAGGCAGCCGAGTGAGCCCTTCCCGATCAGGTTGCACCGCTCTATCGAACGCTATGCGCGGGCTTGACCCGCGCAGCCATCTTCTTGCGAAGATGATGGATGGCAACGGAACTCGGGCTTGCCCGAGGTCCGAGACATTGAGCGCCGCAAGTCGGGTAAACCCGACTTGCGGTGTCAAGCCCGGCCATGACGCCGCAGAATGCCCCGCCGCGCTCAGCGATCGACCGTGGCGCGGATGAAGGCCCAGATCGATTCGACCTGCTGCTGGTCGAGCACGCCGCGCCACGGCGGCATCTGGCGCTTGCCGTCGAGGACCGAGCCGACGAAGCGGTCGTGCTCCTCCGGTCGCAGGCGGCGCAGATCGAAAGTGACGCCGCCGCTGGTGTTGCGCAGACCTTCGCCATGGCAGTTGGAGCAGTAGTCGGAGTAGATCTGCTCTCCGGTTGCGACCTGCGGGCTTTGGGCAAACGAGCCGGTCCGCCGGAACCGGCGGGGCCGCCTGAGAACAAAATCATAGCGCTCGGCGGCGGCGTTGTGGACTGAAAAGATGCCGGTACGTGCATCATGCGCGCATGCCGCATTTGCAAGCGGCGCGGGCTATGGCATCGTTCGTCGATGGTTCGCCTGCCGGGTCTGGTGCTGACCGCCGCCATCGCGCTTGTCGTCGCGACGAGCGCGACGGCCGCGGACCGCATTCGCCTTGCAGTGCAAAAGACCGGAACGCTCGCCTGGGAGCTCGACGTCATCCGGACGCACGGTCTCGACCGCAAGCTCGATCTGGCGATCGAGCCGATCGAGCTCGCCTCGACCGAAGCGGGCAAGATCGCGTTCAAGGGCGGCTCGGCCGATCTGATGTTGTCGGACTGGTTGTGGGTCGCGCGCGAGCGCTCGCTCGGCGACGACCTCGTGTTCTACCCGTCCTCGAGCACGCTCGGCGCGGTGATGGTGCCGGCGCAATCGGCGATCCGCGGCATCACCGATCTCAAGGGCAAGAAGCTCGCCGTTGCCGGTGGTCCGCTCGACAAGAGCTGGCTGCTCCTGCAGGCGTTCGCGCGCCGCGCCGGCGTCGATCTCAAACGCGAGGCGACGGTCGTCTACGGCGCGCCGCCGCTCTTGTCGGAGAAGGCGCTGCAGGGCGAGACCGACGCCACGCTGACGTTCTGGAACTTCTGCGCCTATCTCGAAAGCAGGGGGCACCGGCGCGTGATCGGAATGGACCGGGTCATGAAAGCGCTCGGGGCAAAAGGGCCGGTCGCGATCGTCGGCTATACCTTCGACGGCGCCTGGGCTGCGCGCAACCGGTCGACCGTGGACCGCTTCCTCGACGCCGCCCGCCAAGCCAAGGACATCCTCGCGGGCTCGGAGGCGGAATGGCGGCGGCTCGCGCCACGCATCGGCGTCAGCGATGCCAGCGCGCTGGCGATCTACCGCCAGCGCTACGCCGAAGGCATCGTGCGCCGTCCGCTAGCCGAGGAAGAAGCGGACGCGCGTGCGCTCTATCGCGTGCTCGCCGAGGTCGGCGGCACCGAGCTGGTGGGGCCGGCGCGGGAGCTGGCGGAGGGAACCTTCTACCGGGGCGCCGCGGGGGATTAAACTTGGGCGCGAGGCTGATCTCGCTCGTTCTGCTCATTGCAGCCTGGTATGCCGGCTCGCGGCTCGCGGGCGCGCGCCTGCTGCCGGACCCACAGGCGGTGGCGACTGCCATCGTCGCGGAAGCGCGTTCGGGCGCGCTCGCCTTCAACCTCGGCGCGACACTCGCGCGCGTCGCGGTGGCGTTCGCAATCGCGATGGCACTCGGCTCGGTGATCGGCCTGGTCATGGGCCGGTGGCGAGTGGCCGACCGGCTCGGCGATCCCTGGCTGATCGTGCTGCTCAACCTGCCGGCGCTGGTGATCATCGTGCTGGCCTACGTCTGGGCCGGGCTCACCGAAACCGCGGCGATCGCGGCGGTGGCGCTCAACAAGCTGCCGATCGCCACCGTGACCGTGCGCGAAGGCGCGCGCTCGCTCGACCGCGCGCTCGACGACATGGCGCAGGTGTTCCGCATGGGGCCATGGACGCGCATGCGCCATGTCGTATTGCCGCAGCTCGCGCCTTATCTCGCCGCCGCTGCCCGCTCCGGCCTGTCGCTGGTATGGAAGATCGTGCTGATCGTCGAGCTGCTCGGGCGGCCCAACGGCGTCGGCTTCGAGATCGGGGTCGCGTTCCAGCTGTTCGACGTCACCCGCATCCTGGCCTATGCTCTCGCCTTCATCGCCGTCATGCTGGCAATCGAAACGTTTCTGGTGCAGCCGCTTGAACGACACGTCGCCCGCTGGCGTCCGAAACCGGCTTGACGTCAGCATCAAGCAAAAGTCCTTTCGCGCGGCATCCGGCGGAAAGCTCGAAGTGTTGGGCGAGCTCGCATTCAGCCTCGCCAGCGGCGAGGTCGCCGCGCTGGTGGGACCGTCGGGCTGCGGCAAGACCACGCTGCTGCGCATCATGGCCGGGCTCGACCGCGACTTCGAAGGCGACGTGGTGCTGCCCGCGCACGGCACGCTCGGCATGGTGTTCCAGGAGCCGAGGCTGCTGCCATGGCGCACGGTCGAGCAGAATGTGCGGCTCGCCGCGCCGCGGGCGACCGATGCCGTGCTCGACGCGCTGTTTGCGACCCTCGGCCTCACCGCCCACCGCGATCACTATCCCGGCGAGCTGTCGCTCGGGCTCGCCCGGCGCGTGGCGCTCGCGCGCGCCTTCGC
>JBAUOM010000449.1:0-1519 GCA_049579765.1 Xanthobacteraceae bacterium | reverse complement strand
CGGCGCCTCTATCGTCTCGCCCTTTCGTTTCTTCGCGATCAGCTGTTTGAGCGCGCTTTCGTAGCGGTCTTCGAACCGATCAGGCTCGAAATGGCCGGTCTTGGTCTCGACGATGTGCTTGGCGAGCGCCAGCGCTTCCTTGTCCACCTTCAGGTTGGGGATCTCGTCGAAATAGTCGGCTTCGTCGCGCACCTCGTAGGGATACCGCAGCAGCGTCCCCATCAGGCCCTTGCCGCGCGGCTCGAGCGCGATCATGTGCTCGCGCGTCGTCAGCACCATCCGGCCGATTGCCACCTTCTCGGTGTCGGTAATCGCCTCGCGGATGGTCACGTAGGCGTCCTGCCCGGCCTTGCCGTCGGGCGCGATGTAGTAGGGCCGGATGTTGAACAAGGGATCGAGCTCGCTCTTCGGGATGAACTCGACGATCTCGATGGTGCGGGTGCCCTCGATCGCCACCGCCTCGAGCTCTTCGTCGGTGACCTCGACATATTGGCCCTTGCCGACTTCGTAGCCCTTGCTGATGTCCTCGCTGTCCACCTCGCGGCCGGTCTCCTCGTCCACCTTCCGGTAGCGGATGCGGTGGCCGGTCTTGCTGTTGATCTGATGGAATCGCACCTTCTCGCGCTCGCCAGTGGCGGGATAGAGCGCGACCGGGCACGACACCAGCGAAAGCTTGAGATAGCCCTTCCAATACGCACGCGGGGCCATACGGGTACTCCGAAGCAAACGGGCAACGGCGACTCAACGTGATGCCGCGAACCGTGTTCCGTTCGGCGGGTGCGGCGTTGTCCCTTTGTTCCGTTCAAATTGCGCGGCGCGAACGGCTTCGCTCCGCCCAGCCGCTCAGGAATTCGCCGGAGCATGCGCGGCCGTGCTGCTGCGATCGGCCTTGCCGGCCGCGGCCCGGCGGGACATGCTGAACTGCGCAGAGCCGATACTGGGAGCGTCGCGCCGTGAGCATCGAATTCCTGGTCACCTCGCTGGTCGTCATCGTGTCGCCCGGTACCGGCGTGCTGTTCACGCTGGCGGCGGGCATCTCGCGCGGATCGCGAGCGAGCGTGGTGGCGGCGTTCGGCTGCACCATCGGCATCGTCCCGCACATGGCGGCTGCGATCTTGGGGCTGGCGGCGCTCTTGCACACCAGCGCGCTCGCCTTCCACACCTTCAAATATCTCGGCGTCGCCTATCTCCTGTACATGGCCTGGAACACGCTGCAGGAGCGCGGCGCCTTGCGGGTGGAGCGGGAGGTCGGCGCACGCTCTGCGGTTCAGGTCACGGTGACCGCCATCCTGATCAACATCCTCAATCCCAAGCTGTCGTTTTTCTTCCTGGCCTTCCTGCCGCAATTCGTGAGCGCCGACGAGCCGCATCCGCTGTCGCGCATGCTCGCGCTCAGCGCGGTCTTCATGCTGATGACCTTCGTGGTCTTCGTCGGCTATGGGCTGTTCGCGGCTTCCATTCGCGACCACGTGATCTCGCGTCCGCGGGTATTGACCTGGATGCGCCGGACCTTCGCCGG
>JBAUOM010000448.1:0-7717 GCA_049579765.1 Xanthobacteraceae bacterium | reverse complement strand
CCAGATGGCCGATGGGAAAGAACTGCACGAATTCCATATCGACCAGCGACGCGCCTGCGCGCAGCGCCAGGGCATAGCCGTCGCCGCCCATGTTGGCGGAGGCGCTGTTGCGGCGGTAGAGCCGGGTCAGCCCGCCGGTCGCGACGATGGTCGCCTTGGCCGCGATGGTGACCGGCGCCCCGGTCGCAACGTGCCAGGCGACCGCGCCGACCACCTCCCCGTCGACCCGCAGCAGATCGACGACGAGCAGGTCGCCGGCCTTGCGGATGGCCTTGGCCCGCGTGACCACGCCGCGCAGGGTCTTCGACACCGCCGGGCCGGTATTGAGGAAGTCGACATAGACGCAGCGCGGGCGGTCGTGGCCGGGGGCGAAGGCCTGCGCGATGCGGCCGTCCTTGCGGGCCCAGCCGATGCCCCAATCCTCCATCTCGCGGATGCGCGCAGGGCCGTCCTCGCAAAGCAGATGCGCGAGCCGCTCGTCGCACAGGCCGCGGCCGGCTTCGAGCGTGTCGTTGTAATGAAAGCTCCAGTGATCCGGCGTCTCCTCGCCGAGCGCGGCCGCGACCGTCATCTGCGCCATGACGGTGGCGCCGCCGCGCCCGATCAGGCTTCTCTCGGCAAGGAACACGCCGCAGCCGGCGCGCGCGGCCTCGATCGCCGCATACATGCCAGCGCCGCCCGACCCGATGATCAGGACGTCGGTGTCGACGTGCATGGGTTCGACGCGGGTGCCGGTGCTGGCCATCAGCGACACTATAGCAGCCTTGTTCCGCGCCTCTCCACCTCACGGCGGCCGCGGTGAGCGCAAGCGGCACACCGCGCCGGCGCGCGATCGGATACGCGCCAACGCGCTCAGTTACAATCGGCCCCGCGTGTCGTCATGCAGCCGGCGCCCGACGCTTGCGGGCGGCGAGCTTGACCGCCGTCACGATCTGCGGATAGGCGGCGCAACGGCAGAGATTGCCCGAGAGATAGTGCTTGATCTGATCGTCGTCCGGGTCGGGATGGGCGGCGAGCAGCTGGGTCGTCATCAGCACGAAACCCGGCGTGCAGTAGCCGCACTGGAAGGCGCCGGCCTCGACGAAGGCTTCCTGCACCGGGCTGAGCGCATTGGTCTGCGGATCGGCCAGGGCCTCGACCGTGGTCACCTCGGCGCCGTCGACGAAGGCGGCGAGATAGAGGCAGCCGGAGACCGCGGTGCCGTTCACCAGCACGGTGCAGCAGCCGCACATGCCCTGCCCGCAGCTCTCGCGCGCCCCCGTCAGATTGAACTCGCGCTGCAGAAGCTCGACGAGGTTGTGATGCGGCTTGATCTCGGCCGCGACCTTGTCGCCGTTGAGGGTGAAGCGGATGGTGCGCGTCATGAGGCCTCCGCAAGCGGTTTGCCGGTTTTGGCGCGCAACGCGCGGAACACGGTCTCGGCGTTGAGCGGAAGCTCGGTCAGGCGCACCCCGCAGGCGTCCTCGATGGCATTGGCGATGGCCGGGGAGACGCAAAAGGTCGCGGTCTCGCCCACGCCCTTGGCGCCGAACGGACCGTTCGATTGATGCGCGGCGACGGCCTCGTTCTCCATCACCGCCGGCACGTCGAGGATGCCGGGGATCTTGTAGTCGGCGAGCGAGGCGTTCGTCACCTGGCCGGCATCGATGTGCATCTTCTCGAACATGGTGAAGCCGAGCTGCATCAGCGACGCCCCGGAAATCTGCGTCTCCACGATCCTGGGGTTCACCGGCTTGCCGCAGTCGACCACGTTGACCAGGCGCAGGATCCTCACGTGCCCGGTCTCGGTGTCGACCTCGACCTCGGCACCCGCCGCGGCGCACATCCAGAACGGTGTCGCGTTCGGCGTCAGCCCGGTCGCAGGATCCGGCGGCACATAGTTCGGCTTGTAGATGCCGGTACCGATGATGTTGCCGGCCTGCATGCCGTACTTCTTCAGGAACAGCTCCGGCAGCGGAATGTTGCTGCCCTCGGGCTCGCCGACGTCGCGCGCCAGCGCCTTGATCTTGTCGCGCGCCTCCTCGGCCGCGAGCCGTACCGCATGGCCCATGTGGAACAGCGAGCGCGAGCCGAGCGTGCCCATGTCGTAGGGCGTCACGTCGGTGTCGCGCGGCACGACCCTGACGCTTTCGGCCGGAATATTGAGCACCTCGCCGACCATCTGCGCCATGGCGGTATCGGAACCCTGGCCCATGTCGACGGTTCCGCAATAGAGGGTCGTGCTGCCGTCAGCGGCGATGTTGACGTTGGCGACCGAGGTCGTGGGCGAGATCACCGCCTTGATCGCCATCGCCACTCCGCGGCCGCGGCGCAGCGTACCGGTGCCGCGGTCGAACGGCTTTCCCCAATTCAGGCGCTCGGCCACGCGCGCCAGCGCGGCCTCGTGCTTGGCATTCTCGATGATCTGGCCGGTGGCGTGCGGGCGCCCCTCGCGCAACATGTTCTTGCGGCGGAACTCGATCGGGTCGAGCCCGAGCGCGCGCGCGATCATGTCGGTGTGGCTCTCATAGGCCCACACCAGCTGTGGGATGCCGAAGCCGCGCAGCGCCCCCGCCGGCGGCAGGTTGGTGTAGAGCGCGTAAGAGTCGATCCATACGTTCTCGATGTCGTAGGGCCCGGACGCGGTGAAGCCCGACTTTTGCGTCACCCGCGGGCCGATATCGGCGTAGGCACCCCCGTTCCAGTACACCTCGCACTTGCGCGCGGTGATGCGGCCGCCCGCATCGACCCCGGTCTTGATGCGGAACGTGCTGGGATGCTTGGTGATGGTATAGAACTGCTCCTCCATGGTGAGCGCGACCTTGACCGGCCGCCGCGCGATCATGGAGAGCGCGGTCACCAGCGCTTCGAGCTTGATGTACAGCTTGCCGCCGAAGCCGCCGCCGAGATAGGGCACCTTGATACGGACGCGGTTCTCCGGCCAGCCGAGCAGGCGCGCGATCTCGGTGCGCACGAAGGATGGCCCTTGAGCGGCGCTGTAGATCGTGAGGCCGGTCTCCTTCCAATCGCCGATCGACGCGTAGGGTTCGAGCGCCACGTGCAGGCATTTCTGCGTGCGAAACGTGTGCTCGAAAACATGCGCCGCGGCGGCGAAGGCCTTGTCGACGTCGCCGCGGCGGAGCCGGTAATCGAGCGCGATGTTCGTACCCTTGCGGCCCTTGAGATGCTTGAGATCGGCGAAAGTGCCGGCCGGCTTGAGCTCCTGGTGCACGAGAACCCGGTTCTCGGCCGCCTCGACCTCGTCGAAGATCGCCGGCAGCTCCTCGTATTCGGCCACAATCAGCTGCGCCGCCTCCTCGGCGACATGCGGATCGGCGGCGAGCACTACCGCCACCGGCTCGCCAACGTAATGCACCTTGTCGATCGCCAGGATCGGCTGGTCATGAAACGCGGGGCCGTAATAGGGCTCCGGAATGACCTTGCGCACGTCCGCGGCGGTGACCACGCGATGGACTCCCGGGACCGCTGCAGCCGCGCTCGTGTCGATCGACTTGATGCGGCCGTGAGCAACCGTGCTGCGGAAGATCTTTCCGTGCAGCATGCCGGGCAGTCGCATGGTGTGGGTATATTCGGCGCGGCCGGTGACCTTCTCGCGCGCTTCGAGCCGGGGCAGCGAGCGCCCCACTTGCGCCCCCACTTGCGCTCCAGTCTGGGCACCGACCTTGTCCTCTTGGATCGTCGTCATCAGTGCGTTGCTCCGGTGCTCATCGCCTGCCGAACGGCGCGGCCGACATAGACGCGAATAAGCTCGCGTTTGTAGGCCGCCGAGCCGCGCACGTCCGTGATGCATTCGGCTTCCGCGGCCGCGGCATCGGCGACGCGCGCCAGCGTCGTGTCGTCGATATTGCCGCCGACGAGCGCCTTCTCCGCCGCCTTCAGGCGGAGGGCCTTCTCCGTCGCCGCGCTGACGACGACGCGCGCGGACGTGACCGCAGCCCCTTCGGCCGTGAGCGCGACCGCGACGCCTAGCGCCGGCCAATCCTCGGCCGAGCCGGTCGTGACCTTGAGATAGGCCGCGCGCGCATGGCCCTGCACCGGGATACGCAGCTCGGCGATCAGCTCGTTCTTCGCCAGCACGGTCTCGAAATAGCCGGCGAACAGATCCTCGACCGCGATCGTGCGCTCGCCGTTCGCTCCGGCGACCGCGACCTCGGCCTTGAGCGCGATGAGAATGGGCGGCAAGTCCATGTGCGGATCGCCGTGCGCGAGATTGCCGCCGATCGTGGCCACGTTGCGCACGCGAATATTGGAGAGCCGGCGCATGGCGCGGGGGATCACCGGCGCCGCCCGCGCGACCTCGCCCGAGCGCTCGACCACCGCAAGCGGCGTCATGGCGCCGATGGTGAGCGCTCCATCGGCTGCCGCGGCAACGCGTGCGTATTGCGGGGCGAGCTTGCGCAGGCTCACGAGCCGCGTCGGGCGGAACACGCCGGCCTTCATCATCAGCATCAGCGCGGTGCCGCCGGCGATCGGCCGCACCGTCGGGTCGTCGGGATCGAGGAGCGCGATCGCTTCGCGCAGGGACGCGGGCTCGGCGAGTTCGAACGGAGTCATGTCGCTGCGCCTTTCATCGGCCTTCCCCTCCCTCTGCGGGCGCGAACGCCGCGCGCATGCGGGCGGCGAAGATGCGCTCCATCTCCTTGGCCTTGGCCCGCAGCACGGGCTGTCCGAGGCTGCCGAGCTTGCCGGTCAGCGCGGCATCGATCTCGTAGCTTATCCTGGTTGCCCCGTCCTCCTCCGCGAGCCGAGTCAGCGAGCGCGCGGTGAGTCGCCCGACGATGCCGAGCGGCGTGCCTTCAATCTTGGCCTCGATTTCCCGCGGCGGATCGGCGCGCACCACCTCGACCGCGACGTTGAACTTGAACTTGAGATACGCGACCCTGGTATCGAGTACCGCGGTGTAGTGGTCCGGATCGATTTCGCGCAAATCCTGCACGCCCTCGACGCAGGCCGCGAAGAACCGCGCGTCGCGTACTTTCGCGTACACCGCATCGCGCGAGGCCGGTACCAGTAGCTCGCCGGTGAACTGCATGATCTATTCGCGCGTCTCTGGTTGCGTGTTTGCCCGTTGCATCAGCGCGCGCAACTCCTTCGCAACCGCATCGGGGGCTTCGAGCGGAGTGAGATGGCGCGCACCTGCGAGAACCGTCAGGGCGGAACCGGCGATCGCCCGGTGCAGGGCCTCGGCCATGGCGATCGGCGTGGCGTAATCTTGCTCGCCGACGACGATCGCCGCGGGCATGGTCATGGCCGGCAGCGCCGCGCGCAGATCGGCGGCGCCCAGCATCTTGCAGGTTTCGACATAGGCGCCAATGTCGTTGCGCAGGAACACCTCGACGCAACGCTCGACGATATCCGGCTGGCGCGCGCGAAACTCGTTGCCGAACCAGCGCGTGGTCTGGAAGCCGACCAGCGCCGACATCCCGCCGGCGGCCGCGCGCTCGCCGCGCTCGGCCCATTGTTTCGGCGCTTCGGCCCCATACCAGGCGGTGGTGTCGATCAGGCCGAGTGCGGCCGTGCGCGCGGGATAGGCCGCCGCGAAGGCAAGCGCGATGCAGCCGCCCATGGAAGCGCCGGCGACGACGGCGGACCGCCAGCCGATATGATCGAGCAGATCGGCGAGATCACGCGCGAACAGACCGACCGAGTACGGCCCCGCCGGCTTGTCCGAATCACCATGACCGCGGCAGTCGTAGCTCAGCACCGCCATTCCGCTTGCGAGCCGCTCGACCACCGGCTGCCAGAACAGCCGATCCATCGCCAGCGAGTGGACCAGCACGATCCCGTTCACCGCGCCGCCAGTACGCCCCTCGAGCGAATAGCAAAGGCGCGTGCCGTCGCGCACGACCGCCACGCCGGCCGGCGCCGCCCGCACGGCTGGTTTCAAGTCTGGCGAACTCTCTTGCACGCGAACTTCGAGCCCCGGCAGGTCGGTCCGAGGAGGGGGATGCAAGGCATTCCGGACCACGGCGGAATAGTCGCGCATAGATCAGACGAGGTCAAAACTCCTCAACGTGCGACAATCGGAGGCCTCTATCGCTAGGTAGCGCAATGATCGAGCGCCACAGGGAGTTGTATGATCGGCCGCGCCTCGAGGTAATATATTACTGAAAGGAGCCGCAGCTTCCGCGAAACGGACGCGCCGCCCGCGTCCGTGCCGTACCCGATCGGAGGCCGGCGGCGGAGCCGCGCAAGATGCAGCACGTTGCGCCCTGTGCATATCGCCGTTCACGCTCGCGTCGGCCACCATCGGTCTCAGCCTGACACCGGTCCTGACGCAGAGTGCTGATAAAGTGAACAGGGCCGCGCGCGCCCTCCGCAGATAACGACTGAGACGGTGAGGCTCGAGCACCGGCGGCCCCCGTCTTCCTGTGCGCCGGCCACGGCTCCGCCATCGCCCCATGGTCTCGTGCCGATGCTGATGCAGGGCGCGTCCCCTGCGGGACATGCTCCGGCCTCTACCGGCAAAGCGCGGTCCTTTCCTTCAAATTGTCGTCTCTCGCACCGTATCTTGCGCCGCCGGCTTGGCTATGGGCAGTTACGGCTGTAGTGACTTGTGCCCGTAATCGCGGCTGAGGGTCGTCGCGTATGCGCTTGATCCCATGGGTGCGAGCCCTGGGCTGCGGCGGCTGATCGAACACCGGAAAAGGTCATGTCATCGTCCTTGCTCATGACGCGGCGCTTCGCGCCTCTGTTCTGGACCCAATTCTTCTCGGCCTTCAGCGACAACTTCCTCAAGAACTCGCTGGTTTTCCTCATCCTGTTCCAAATCGGTGGTTCCGACGCGGATGCGCTGATCACGCTCGCCGCCGCGGTATTCATCGCGCCCTACTTTTTCCTTTCCGCACTTGGTGGCGAGCTCGCCGATCGCTTCGACAAAGCGGTGGTCGCGCGGCGGCTCAAGTTTGCGGAGATCGGCATCGCCTTGATCGCGGTCACCGGCTTTGCCCTGCATTCGGTGCCATTGCTCTTCCTCGCCCTGTTCCTGTTCGGCGTGATCGCCTCGCTGTTCGGGCCGATCAAGTACGGCATCCTGCCCGATCATCTCGCCCGCTCGGAGCTGCCCCGCGGCAACGCGCTGGTCGAAGGCGCGACCTTCATCGCCATCCTGCTCGGTACCATCGTCGGCGGGATCGCTGCCAAAGACGGCGACATCGCCCGTTTCGCGCTCCTGATGATCGTGTTCTCGCTCATGTGCTGGAGCGCGAGCCTGCTCATACCGCGCACGGGACAAGCCGCGCCCGATCTGGTGGTGCAGAAGAACCTGCTGGCCTCCACGCTTGGATTGTTGCAGTTCCTGCGCGAGGATCCCCGCCTGTGGTGGGGCGCGCTGGTGACGAGCTGGTTCTGGCTCGTGGGCGCCGTCGCGCTCTCGCTGATGCCGCCACTGGTAAAGAACGTGCTCGGCGGCGGCGAGGACGTCGTCACCACCTGTCTCGCCATCTTCTCGATTTCGATCGCGATAGGCTCCGGGCTTGCGGCCTGGCTCGCGGCCGGCCGCATCATCCTGCTGCCGACCTTGCTCGGCGCCGTGCTGCTGGGCGTGTTCGCAATCGATCTCGGCTGGTCGACGCTGGGCGCGGCGCCGATTCCCGGTCTCGACGGCTATCTCGCTATTTTCGGCTCCGGCCGGGGGCTGCGCTTCGCGCTCGACCTCGCCGGGCTCGCCATCGCCGGCGGCCTGTTCATCGTGCCGACCTTCGCGGCGGTGCAGGCT
>JBAUOM010000447.1:0-11496 GCA_049579765.1 Xanthobacteraceae bacterium | reverse complement strand
CGAGTGACGCGTATGGAATGGAAATGCTCCCTCTCCCATTGGGAGAGGGTTGGGGTGAGGGGTTACAAGATCGGATATGATCCCCTCACCCGGAATGCTTGCGCATTCCGGCCTCTCCCCATGGGAGAGGCAAACCGAGTTTTAACCCACGCGTTGGGCATATTGAGAGAACAAGAATGCTTGTCGACAGCCATTGCCACCTCGATTTTCCCGATTTTGCAGGCGAGCTCGATGCCGTCGTGGCGCGCGCGCGAGCCGCCGGGATTGCCCGGATCGTGACGATCTCGACCCGCGTCAGACAGCACGCCGAGGTGCTCGCCACCGCCGAGCGCTTCCCCGAGGTCTACTGCTCGGTCGGGACCCATCCACACCATGCCGGGGAGGAGCTCGACGTCGGCATCGACCACCTGATCGATTGCACCCGGCATTCCAAAGTGGTCGCGATCGGGGAGGCCGGTCTCGACTACCACTACGACCTGAGCCCGCGCGAGGCGCAGGAACGGGGCTTACGCAACCACATCGCGGCCGCGCGCACCACCGGGCTGCCGCTGGTCATCCACTCGCGCGACGCGGACGAGGACATGGCGCGGGTGCTGGAGGAAGAGACGGCGAGGGGCGCATTCCCGGCCGTGCTGCATTGCTTCACCGGTGGTCGCGACCTCGCGCAACGGGCGATCGCGCTGGGTCTTTTCGTCTCCTTCACGGGCATTCTGACCTTCAAGAAGTCGGATGAGCTGCGCGCGATTGCGCAGGAGCTGCCGGCGGATCGCATCCTGGTGGAGACCGATGCGCCTTATCTCGCGCCCGGCCGCCATCGCGGCAAGCGCAACGAGCCGGCCTTCGTCGTCGACACCGCCAAGGTCCTCGCGGAAACGCGCCGCGTATCGCCGGAGGAGATCGCCCGGCAGACGACCGAGAATTTCTTCCGGCTGTTTCGCAAAGTGCCGCGCCCGCCGGCCACGGCAGACGAGCTCGCTCCGCCTGCGCAAGCCTGATCGCGCGCAACATGACACTGCGCTTCACCATTCTCGGCTCCGGGTCGTCAGGCGGGGTTCCGCGCCCGGCCCTGGGCTGGGGAGCCTGCAAGCCCGACAACCCCAGGAACCGCCGGCGGCGCACCTCGCTCCTGGTGGAACGGCGAAACGGAGTCGGCGTGACCCGCGTGCTGGTGGATACCTCGCCCGACCTGCGCGAGCAGCTGCTGGAGGCCGAGGTCGATTGGCTCGACGCGGTGCTCTTCACCCATGAGCATGCCGACCATACCCACGGTATCGACGACCTGCGCGGGCTCTTCATCCGGCGGCGGCGGCGGGTCGACGTCTACTTGGACGCGCACACCTCAAAGGCATTGCGCTCCCGCTTCGGCTATTGCTTCCAGTCGCCCCCCGGCAGCGAGTACCCGCCGATCGTGACCGAGCACCGGCTCGAGCCGGGCCGGTCCGTCGTCGTCAACGGGGAGGGCGGGTCGATCAGCGCCCTGCCGATCCTGCAGGAGCACGGCGATATCCCTTCGCTGGGATTTCGTTTCGGAGCGTTGGCCTATTCCTGCGACCTGAGCGGCCTGCCGGAAGCGAGCGTGGCCGCGCTGGCGGGCACCCAAGTCTGGATCGTGGATGCGCTGCGCTACCGCCCGCATCCGAGCCATTTCAGCGTCGACGACGCGCTGGCATGGATCGGGCGGATCAAGCCGGTGCGTGCAATCCTCACCAATCTCCATTCCGATCTGGACTACGATGAGTTGCGGACGAGACTTCCGCCGCACGTGGAGCCGGCATTCGACGGGTTGGCGATCGAGACGGCCGCCACCGCTATCTCCTGAAGCTCCGTCGGAAAGACGCCCCGCAAACCGTGTGAAGATCGACGCTTTCGCATTTTCGCAACGACGCGCCACGAACTGCGTTGAGCCGGATTTTCCTGCGCGGCCAAGATGTTGGCAGGGGATCCTAAAGGTCGCGCATGGTTTTGATCGACCCGAGGGGCGGGAAACGCGCCTCCCTGGGCCGCACCCCGTGGTTGGCTCGAAACACCCCACACGTCGGCGTGCAAACGGCGCACTATTAGTGGGATGTCAGATGATATTCCATAATATCTCTTATGCGAATGATGGAACCAGCGGGATGAGGCGCGCGTTGGACGGCAATCTGCATTCGACGGATATCAAGGCGCCCCGGCCGGCGCCCCTTTCAGGTTGTAACTCTCCCCGAAGCATGAGGTGCCTCCGTGACAACCAAGGTGAAAAAACTCGAGCCGCGCATCGCTCCCGCTCGGCTCGATACCCCGACCGATCTGTCCCCCGACGCCGTGCGCGAGGTATCGGCCGCGCTCAATGCGCTGATCGCCGACACGTTTGCGCTCTATGTGAAGACCAAGAACTTCCACTGGCACGTCAGCGGCCCGCATTTCCGCGACTATCACCTCTTGCTCGACGAGCAAGGCGAGCAGCTTCAAGGCAGCATCGATATTCTGGCGGAACGGGCGCGCAAGGTCGGCGGCACGACCATCCGATCTATCGGCCATATCGCCAAGCTGCAGCGCATCAAGGACAATGATAAGACCTACGTCGCCCCGGTCGACATGCTGCTGGAACTGATGAACGACAACAAGGCGCAGATCCACGCCATGCGGGAGGCCCATGAGGTCGCCGACAAGCATGAGGATGTGGCGACCGCCAGCTTGCTGGAGAACTTCATCGACGACGCCGAAAAGCGTTGCTGGTTCCTGTTCGAGGCGAGCCGCGAAGCCGAGCGCGGCGGCCACTGACCCCGGTTCCAGGGTTGCGGGATGGCCGGGCCTCGTCCCGGCCATCGGCGTCTCGCGGGCCGGGCAAGGCCGGGACAGATCGCCTCAAGACGACGTAATTTGCTACGTCCGTCACGCTCCGGCTTCTTCCCGCTCGACCATGGCCCCTCTCCTCAGGTTTCGCCCATGACGCCTTCCCGCGATATCGCCCGTCTGCTCGAAATCATGGCGGCGCTCCGCACCCCCGAAAGCGGCTGCCCCTGGGATCTGGCGCAGAACTTCGCGACCATCGTGCCTTACACCATCGAGGAGGCCTACGAGGTCGCCGACGCTGTCGCGCGTGATGACCTCCATGACCTGCGCGACGAGTTGGGCGACCTTCTGTTGCAAGTCGTGTTCCACGCCCGCATGGCGCAAGAGCAAGGCGCCTTCGATTTCGGCGACGTCGTACAGACCCTCACCGAGAAGCTCGTTCGGCGCCATCCTCATGTGTTCGGCGAGGCGCGCGGCCTCACGCCCGAGGCGGTCGAGGCGCTGTGGGAGCGCATCAAGGCGCAGGAGCGCGCGCAGAAATCCGACGGGCATGACGGGAAGTCGCCTGCAGGCGCACTCGCCGGCGTCCCGGTCGCACTCCCTGCCCTCACCCGCGCGCTCAAACTGCAGGTCAAGGCCGGATCTGTTGGGTTCGACTGGAATGATCCGCTGGCCGTGCTGGCCAAGATTCGCGAGGAAGCTGATGAGATCGAGGCGGAGCTCGCGGCGGGCAAGCGTGCCGCTGCCGCCGCCGAGATCGGCGATCTCCTATTCGCCGTCGTGAACCTGGCGCGCCACGTCGATGCCGATCCGGAAACGACGCTGCGAGCCACAAATCAGAAATTCGAGCGGCGCTTCGCGGCCGTCGAGCGGGGGCTCGCGCTCCGAGGCAAGACGCCTCAGGCCGCCACCCTCGGGGAGATGGAACAGCTCTGGAACGAGGCCAAGGCTGCGGAGCGGGCGCCGGAGGCCTGATGCCGCCGCACGCCGAGGGTTGCTCGTCGCCGCCAGTGGGGCATGCGGCTCTATCCTGACTACTCCACCCCCGCCAGTCGCAGGTATTGCAAATCCACGAATTGTTCCGGCGAAGGCAGCGGCGGCTTGACCGTACCCGCTTCGGCCATCATGGCGATTACTTGCCCGAGGTCGCGGGGGTCGATCTCGGCTTGGCGAGGCAGGACACCTCTCTCGGGCTCGAAAAACAGCGCCAGTGTTCGCCGTGCGATGGCCTCCGAGCAGTTCGTGTTCTGCATGATCGTCCGCGCGACGCGATCACGGTTCGCGGGATCGCGGATGTAACGGAACGCCGCCGCAAGCGCACGGACATAACGCACCATTGCTTCCTTGTTCGCCTGCGCCCAGGACCGCCGAACCGCGGTTACGGTGTAGAGCAGTCGGGGCACCGCTTCCGTGGAGGCGCCGAGCGCGCGATAACCTTGCTCCATTGCAATCAAGTCCTGCGGCTGCCCCAGCACGACTGCGTCGCAGTCACCGCGGCGCAGGCAAGCCCATCGTGTCGATGTTCCTTCGATGACGCGCACGCCGAATTCCCCGCGCACGAGGCCGTGCCGCGCCATGAGCTTTCGCGTCGAAAGCGTGATGGTGCCGTACTCGTCCGCCAGCCCCACCAGCCGCCCCTTCAAATCGGCGAAGGTCGTTATCTCGGGCTTGGCAACCAGGGTGTAGATCGGGTTGTTGAACTCGGCCGCGATCGCCACGGCGTCGGACCCGTCGAGCGCGGCGCGAATTAGGAACGGCGTTGCGACGTGGGTGATGTCGACGCTGTCGTTGTGCAGTGCCGTGATTTGGTTGTCGGCCCCGCCGGGGATGGGCACGAGGAATTCGACATCGAGTTGTTCGCGGGCGAAAAAACCTTCTCGCTGGGCGATCGCGACCGGCAGCGAGAAAATGCTCCGCGCAGCCGAATAGGCCTGACCATAGCGAAGCTTCAGCGCCTCACCGAGCGCCCCGGGGGCGAACGACACGCAGAACAGCGCCGCGACGGCAACGGCAATGCCCGCCTGCGACAATCGAGCCATTACGCCTTTCATTCCCGTCCACCGTGGCGGTCGGTCAGTGCGAGGCGACTTGCGGGCGGCCAAATTTGGCCCGCGCCTTCTCCGCATTGGCGGGGTCGGCGCGAACCGTGATCACAAGCGCCCCATCGTCGCGCAGCGCCGTGCCCATCACCTCGGTGTGGCGGTGGAGCCAGCTCACCCCCGCGCCATCAGCGACGTCGAGGATGAGCTCGAGAGTTACCCGGCTCGCAGCGAGCTGCGTCTCGATTTCGGCGGCGAGGCGATCGAGCCCCTCCCCGCTCAGCGCCGAGACCAGGACCGGACGGCGTCCGGCAGGGCGCCGCTCGGCACGATTGTGGACGCCGGCCCGCGTCTCGCGATCGAGCCGATCGATCTTGTTCCAAACCTCGATCACTCGCGCCTCGTCTTGTGCGATGCCGATCTGGCGCAGGACCTCGTGCACGTCCCCCGACTGCGCTTCGGCATCCTCATGCGACAAGTCGCGCACGTGCAGGATCAAGTCGGCTTCAATGACCTCTTCGAGGGTCGCCCGGAATGCCGCCACCAACATGGTCGGCAAATCCGAGATGAAGCCGACGGTGTCCGACAGGATGACCCGCAATCCCCTCGGCAACTCGACCGCGCGTAAGGTCGGATCGAGCGTCGCAAACAGCATGTCGGCGGAGAGCACGCTCGCTTGGGTCATGCGGTTGAACAGGGTCGATTTTCCGGCATTGGTATAGCCGACGAGCGCCACGATCGGATACGGCACGCGCTTGCGGCTCTCGCGGTGCAGCTTGCGCGTGCGCTTAACCCTGTCGAGCTCCGCCTCGATGCGGGCGATGCGCTGCTCGATCATGCGCCGATCCGATTCGATCTGGGTCTCGCCTGGTCCGCCGAGGAAGCCGAAGCCGCCGCGCTGGCGCTCGAGATGGGTCCAGGAGCGCACCAGCCGGCTCTTCTGGTAGGTCAGGTGCGCCAGCTCCACCTGCAGCGCGCCCTCGCGGGTGCGGGCGCGGCGGCCGAAGATTTCCAGGATCAAGCCGGTGCGGTCGAGCACCTTGGCGCCCCAGGCCTTCTCGAGATTGCGTTGCTGCACCGGCGAGAGCGCGCAGTCCATTACCACGATCCCGGCTTCGTCGGTCTTGACGAGGCCGGCGAGCTCCTCGACCTTGCCTTTGCCGATGAAGGTCGCGGGACGGATATCCGCCAGTGATACGATGCCGGATGAGACCACGCTGAGGTCGATGGCGCGCGCGAGCCCTACCGCTTCGTCGAGTCGCGCCTCGGGCGCGCGCGGCGCAATGCCGGCAGCCGAGTCGCGCGCATCCGCTGAGGCCGGCGGCCGGCCACGCAGATGCGGCTCGATCACGATGGCGCGGCCCGTTTCCGAACCCGCGCGCGGACTCAGTCGATCGCTGCGACTATCGAATCGACGCGGTTCCAATCAGGCCTTTTCCCCGGCCGGCAATTCCTCGGCCCCTTCGAACAGCTGGATCGGATGACCCGGCATGATCGTGGAGATGGCGTGCTTGTAGACCAATTGCGAGTGCCCATCACGTCGCAGCAATACGCAGAAGTTATCGAACCAAGTCACCACCCCTTGCAACTTCACGCCGTTCACGAGGAAGATCGTGAGTGGCGTCTTGTTCTTGCGGACATGATTGAGGAAGGTGTCTTGAAGGTTTTGTGAGCGGTCGGCCGCCATTGTCTTTGTTCCGTTTTTTCGCTCGCAGGCCCCTTCCCGCGAAGCTTATTGCCAGCCCCTGTGCCCATTTTCTGGGCTTGCACCGGATCTGACCTCGCTATTACAGGGCACGACTGCCGACGGCGCAAGCACAAGTTGGGAGCAGCGGATGCCCTGCCCGAGGCAAGTCATCCCCTCAGCTCCACTCGGCGTGGCGGTGAAACTCCGCCCGCAGCGCCACCGCCAGCGATCCGGGCGCGCCATTGCCCACCGGGCGGTCGTCGATGCGAACCACGGGCATCACGATCTGGCTGGCCGAGGTCAGGAAGGCTTCGCGCGCGACGTAAGCCTCCTCGACGGTAAACGGGCGTTCCTCGAATTCCAATCCCTGGGCCCTGATCACGTCGATGAGCACACCTCTCGTAATACCCCGTAAGATTCCGTTATCGGCCGGCCGAGTCACGACCTTGCCACCCTTGGTGACGATCCAAGCATTGCTCGACGACCCCTCGGTGACATGGCCGTCCTGGTCGACGAACCATGCCTCCTTGGCGCCCTGCTCGCGCGCCGCCTGTTTCGCCAGGACGTTCGGGAGCAGCGAAATCGACTTGATGTCGACGCGCGCCCAGCGGTTGTCGGGCACCGTGACGACGGCGACACCTTCCGCGGCTGTCCGCTCGTTGGCTGCGAGATCGAGGTTGCGGGCTGTCACCACGACGCTCGGCGGGGTATCCGGCGGCGGAAAGGCGTGATCGCGACGGGCGACCCCACGCGTGATCTGCAGGTAGATGATTCCGTCGCGTACGCGGTTGCGTCGCATGCACTCGCGCATGACGATCGTGAGCGCGATCTCCGACATCGGCATCGCGATGCCGAGCTCCGCGAGCGAGCGTTTGAGGCGCGTCAAGTGGCGCCGCTGGTCGATGACGGAACCGCCACGCACCTCGCAGACCTCGTAGACGCCGTCCGAGAACTGATAGCCGCGATCCTCGACATGCACGGTTGCCGCCCGCTGGGCGAGGTAGCGACCGTTGACGTAGGCGATGCGAGACATCAGGCGACCGACCCTCGTGGACGGGCCGCAAGAGATGAATTGTTCATGGTACTGGCGTCATGGCCCTCCCTCGCCGGTGCACTGGTCTTCAGTCGATCCCGAGCGCCTTGAGCTTGCGATGCAGCGCCGAGCGCTCCATGCCGACAAACTCCGCCGTACGCGAAATGTTGCCGCCAAACCGGCTGATCTGCGCGACCAGGTATTCCCGCTCGAAGACCTCGCGCGCGTCGCGCAAAGGCAGCCCCATGAGGTGCTCACCCCCGTCGCCGCCGGGCATGGATGGAACCATGGAGCCCACGTCCTGCGGCAACATGTCGGCATTGATCACCGCCTCGGGATCGCCGCCGGCGAGGATCATCAGGCGCTCCACATTGTTGCGCAGCTGGCGGACGTTGCCGGGCCAATCGTGCGACTGCAGTACGGCCATGGCGTCTTCGCCGATCAGGCGCTTGGGCAGACCGGTCGCCATCGAGATCTGCTCCATGAAATATTCGATCAAGAGGGGGATGTCTTCGCGCCGCTCCGCCAGCGGCGGCACGCGGATCGGCACCACCGATAGACGGTGATAGAGGTCCTCGCGGAATTTCCCGGCGGCGATCTCCGCTTCGATGTTGCGCCCGGTGGACGAGATGATGCGCACGTCGACCTGGACCTTTTGGGGGCCGCCGACGCGTTGAAAGCTCTGCTCGACCAAGACCCGCAGAATCTTGTTCTGGGTCTCCCGCGGCATGTCGGCGATCTCGTCGATGAACAGCGTACCGCCATGCGCCTCTTCGAGCGCGCCCACCTTGCGTCCTTGCCCGTCGACGGGCTGCTCGACGCCGAACAGCTCGATCTCCATGCGTTCCGGCATCATCGCAGCCGCGTTGATGACGATGAACGGGCCGTTGGCGCGCGCGGAATACGAATGGATCGCCCGCGCCGCCAGTTCCTTGCCGGCGCCGGCGGGACCGACGATCAAAATGCGGCTGTTGGTGGGCGCGATCTTTTCGACGGTCTGGCGCAGCTGGTTCATCGACGACGACTTGCCGACGAGCGTGGAGGGCGACAGCTGCTTGAGGGCTTTCACCTCCCGCTTGAGCCGTGATGTCTCGAGCGCGCGCTGGGCGACCAGCACCAGCCGGTCGGCCTTGAACGGCTTCTCGATGAAGTCGTAGGCGCCCTGTTTGATGGCGGCGACCGCAGTCTCGATGTTGCCGTGACCCGAGATCATCACGATCGGCAACTCGGGATGCTGCCCTTTCATCGCGTCCAGGAGTTGCAGCCCGTCGAGTCGGCTGCCCTGGAGCCAGATGTCGAGAAAGACCAGACTCGGCCTTCGGCTCGCGACATGCGCCAGCGCATCGTCGCTGTCACGCGCGGAGCGCGTGATGAACCCTTCATCCTGGAGAATTCCGGAAACCAGCTCTCGAATGTCCGCTTCGTCGTCGACAATAAGGATGTCATCGGCCATGGTTTAAGCATTCGTTGCGAGTTGATTGGTCTGGGGGTGGACCGCGGGTTGGGCCTCTTTCGGTCCCGCGGTGTCGGTCGCGAAGCGCAGCCGCATCCATGCTCCTCGCTGCGCGGGAATTTTGTCGGCGGCATCGCGGAGCTCGATGCCGCCGCCGTGGTCCTCGAGGATGCGGCCCACGATGGCGAGACCAAGCCCGGTGCCCTTTTCGCGGGTGGTGACATAGGGTTCGAGCAGCCGGCTGCGATTCTCCTTCGGGAGCCCGATCCCGTTGTCGATCACGTCGATAACGACGTCGGCGCCTTCGCGTCCGGCCCAAACGCGGATATGGCCGCGGTCGAGCTCGCCCGGCGGAACGGCCGCGATGGCTTCGGTCGCATTCTTGATGATGTTGGTGAGCGCCTGGGAGATCAGCCGGCGGTCGAAACGCGCGGGCATCGGATCTTCCGCGATTTCGACGTCGATGTCGATCTCGGCGTTGCCCACGCGTTGCAGGAACACCACCTGGCGTACCATGTCGGCTACGTCCTCGGCTTCTATCACCGGCTTCGGCATGCGGGCGAAGCGGGAGAACTCGTCCACCATGCGTTTGATGTCGTCGACCTGGCGCACGATAGTGTCGGTGCATTGCTGGAAGATGCCGCCATCCTCCTTGATGACGGAAGCATATTTCCGGCGCAACCGTTCGGCGGAGAGCTGGATCGGCGTGAGTGGATTCTTGATCTCATGCGCGATGCGACGGGCGACGTCCGCCCAGGCGGAGGTGCGCTGCGCTGTGACGAGTTCGGTGATGTCGTCGAGCGTCACCACGTAGCCGCCTTCGGCGGCGCCCGACTGCTCGCTCGTCACCCGCACCGACAAGTTGCGCTCGCGGCCATTGCGGTTGATGGTCACCTGGCCCTGCACGAGGCGCTGCAGACCGGAACGCGCGGACTGGAACACCTCGGCGAGCTCAGGGACGATGTCGGTGAGCGGCCGTCCGAGCGCGTCGGCCTCCGAACATCCGATCAGCCGTTCGGCGGATCGGTTCAGGATGCTGATGCAACTTTCGGCATCGACACCGATGACGCCGGCGCTCGCCCCCGATAGCACCGCCTCGGTGAAACGCCGGCGGCTGTCGATCAGGTCGCGGGCGCGCACGATATCGTCGCGCTGGGTGCGCAGCTCCTGGGTCATCTTGTTGAAGGTCTCCCCCAGCTGGGCAAGATCACCCTCGGAGCGTCGAGTGGGAACCTGAACGTAGAGATTGCCGGTCGATACCACCTGCGCCGCGCCGATCAGGCGACGGATCGGCGCCACGAGATAATTGGCGAAATTCAATCCGATCCACACCGCCGAGAGCAGCACGATAAGGGCGATCACCGTGTACATCAACGCGAAGGCGATCTGAATCCCGATTCGGCGCGCCGAAAGGTCGGCATATTGAGCGACGCCGGCCTGGGTCGCGCGCAATTGCGCGAGTACCCGCGGGTCGAGAAGGCGCGCGATGTACAGATAGATGTCGTCATAACCGCGCAATTTGATGATGGCAGCGATGTAATTTTCATCGAGGAACATCGCCACTTGTGGCTCGCTGTCATTGATGCCCGCCAGCACACCGGCCGACGGCTTGGCGAAGGCGTGGCTCACCTTCGTTTCGACCTGGTCGACGACGTCGAGATCCTTGTTCAGCAACATCAGAGCCGGCAAGCCGCGGATGGAGGCTTGCACCGCGAGAAAATTGTGGAACTGCTCGCGCGACTTTTCGAACATCGGTTTGGCGCGAGCGAGCTCGATGGCGGTGGCGATGCTTTCGGCGCGCACGAATTGCACCTGTTCGCGCACATAGGCGTCGGCGACGATGAGCGAATTCTCGATGAGCGCCTGGGTCTGCTGCGAGAACAGCCGATCGAGGCCGCGATCGAGCGTTACGCTCGCAACCACGGCAACCAGGATCGCGGGCACCGCTGCAATGATCGAGAACAGGGCGACGATGCGCACGTGCAGTCGCGCCGCGGCACGCCCGCGGCGTCGCGCCTGCACCACCCCCCAGACCTCGCGCGCGATCACCACGACCAGCAGCAAGACCATGACTGCGTTGGTGAGCAGCAGCGTGACCACGACCTCGTGCGTCGGCGGGATCGGCGTGAGGCCCGCCAGCACGACAAAGGTGAGCAAGGCGGACAGGAGCGCGAGCGCGACCGCAGCGAGCCCAAGCGTCCGCGGCATCCATCCGGGCGCAGGCGCGGCAACAGTCGCCAGTTCGGCGGTTGCGGCTTGGCCGACGTTGGTCATCAGCTCGTCTCTTCCCAAACGGGAACCCCCCGTGGCAGCGGGACGACACGCCCGTTTGGGTGCCCCCCAGTCAATCCGGTGAGTGGACCACTGGTGCCTTTATACAACAATGTTGCCGAATTGCGACAAATCCGGGGCATGCAACATGCGGCTGTTGCCAATCGGCACCATCGCGGTGGCGACCGGCCATTCGCCTTACCGTCAACCGCTGCTTCGGAAAACCTGGATGTCGAGGTCG
>JBAUOM010000446.1:0-3189 GCA_049579765.1 Xanthobacteraceae bacterium | reverse complement strand
GCGCCAGGGTGGCGAGGCCGACCCCGCGGCCGAGCACGACGACGTGCTTCCATGCCGGATCGACGCTGAAGCCGACGCCGAGCGGCCCGACCATGTTGAGGTCGTCGCCGCGCTCGAGCCGCGCCAGCCCATAGGTGCCGCGGCCGACGCACTTGTAGAGGAACTCGATGCGACCCTTGGCCCGGTCGATGCGGTAAACGCTCTGCGGTCGCCGCAGCCAGAGCTCACCCTCGTCGGGCGAAGGACAGAGCAGGTTGAAGAACTGGCCGGGTTTGACCGCCAGCGCCTTCGGCGAGGCATCGACGATCAGGTGCTTGTATTCCGGATTGACCCACTCGTGGGACACGACCGGGCACAGTGCTTCTTCCGCCGGAATGGAGGGCTCGGCCGGCGCCGGGGCGCTCTTGCCTACGATGTAAGGCGCCGATGCGAACGGCCGGTGCGCCATGTGCCTCGAACCCGCTGGCGTTGGTGCAATGGGGTCATCCCCGCGAAAGGCCAGGGACCGCCGATACTCATACGTGACGCGGGCGCCTTGTCTTCACGGGGACGACCTGGGTCCCGAACTAAGCCGCGCCTGTACCAAAATCAATATTTTTTCCAAATTTCGCACAATCGCGTATCAGGATACCTTTGCTATGACAATGCGGTCACGGCTTGTCCATGAGCATGCGCATCAAACGTACGGCTGCGGCGCCCTTGAGGGCGCGCTGCCAGAGGTCCCTGGCCATCTTCTCGTGCAAGGCGAGCGCCTCCGGCGCCGAGGTGATCATCGCGACACCGACCCGGATGTTCGGCTGCTCGCCGAGCCGAAACGGGCTGAGCGCCAGCACCTGCCGATCCGGCTGGCGGAACAGCTGAAAGCTCGCGTGCGGCAGCGTATCCGGGACGATCCCGATCTGCACGCCGATAGGCTCCTCCTCCATGAGCCGGACGAAATGGTCGGCCTCCGCTCGCGCCAGCGCGCGCCGCTCGCGCCGCACCTTCTCGGGCAGGCCGAGCCGGCCCACCAGACCGTTTGCGAGGAAATGCTCCATCTCGATCGCCGAGATGAGGTTCACGATGCCGGGCTGGCGCCGGCGATACTGCTCCTTGCGCTGGCTCAGTACCGTGGTGATCTCCTCGACCTGCGCGAGCGCGCGTTTGCGGCCGGCAAGCGTGTCGGGAATGCTTTCGCGCAAGATGTCGCCGAGCGCCTGGTCGAAGGCGTCGGAGGCGAGCAGGTAGGAGATCGGCCCGGCGAGCACAATGATGTGCTCGGAGGTTTCCTCGATCTGCCGCATCCGCTCGAAATAGCTCACCGCGGAGGCGATGTATTCGACGCCGACTCCGAGCAAGGTCGGCACCGATACCGAGAGCAGCTCAGCGAGCTTTTCCAGCGTCTCGATCTTGGCGAGCTCGCCCTTCTCGAAGCGATAGAGCGCGGTGCGCGAAATGCCGAGCCTGCCCGCGATCTCGTCGGCGCTCAGCCCGGAACCGAGGCGAAAGGCCTTGAGGCGGTTGCCGATATCGTCGAAACGGATGGCCATGAGGGGCGCGATACGAATCCGGCTGCGAGCTCCGGTACAATCCACTGTCGTCCCCGCGCAAGCGGGGACCAATATTCCAGAGACGGTGGTTATGGGTCCCCGCTTTGCGCGGGGACGACAGTCATGTGCGTTGATCAACCGGATGACATAAATCTTACGACGATTGTCCGGCCTGCAGCCGCTTCGCCGCGTCGAGCGTCGCGATGACGATATTCTGATAGCCGGTGCAGCGGCACAGGTTGCCGGAAATGGCGATCCTCACCTCCCACTCGGTCGGGTTCGGATTGTCGCGCAGGAACTCGATCAGCGTGGTCAATATGCCCGGCGTGCAGAAGCCGCACTGCAGGCCGTGGTGCTCGTGAAACGCCTGCTGCAGCGGATGCAGCACGTCGGCCGACGGGGCGATGCCCTCGACCGTGAGCAGCTCATGGCCGTCCGCCTGCACCGCGAGCATCAGGCAGGAGCGCGCCGAGCGCCCGTCGAGCAGGATTGTGCAGGCGCCGCAGACGCCGTGCTCGCAGCCGAGATGGGTGCCGGTGAGGCCGAGCTGGTGGCGCAGGAAGTCGGCGAGCGTGTGGCGGACCTCGACCTCTTCCTCGTAGCGTTTGCCGTTGACGGTCAGCGCGATCTTCCGGGTTTCGCCCATCCCGATCTCCTAATGCGGCCGCGCCTGAGCGGCCTCGGTGCCGGTGAGCCGCGCGTGCGCCTTCTCCAGCGCGCGGCGCGACAGCACCGCCGCCAAATGCTGGCGATAGGACGCCGGCGCGTGCACGTCGTCGATCGCCTCGAGCTTGCGGCAGCTCTCGCAAGCGTCGCGAAACAGCTCGACGCTCGGCGCCTGCCCGACCAGCGCCTGCTCGAGCTCGCGCGCGCGGCTGGGCGCCGTTCCCATGCCGCCGATGGTCACGGACACGCGGGTGAGCTTGCCGGTGGAATCTAGGTCGATCAGCGCAGCGGCCGAGGTGATCGCGAAGTCGCCGTGCCGGCGGGCGAATTCGATGAAGGCGTAGCCGTTATCGTTCGGCCAGGACGGGAACCGCACGCCGACCACGAGCTCGTTCGGCTCGATGGCGGGCGTCATGTAGGCCACCGGGAATTCCGCGAAAGGCAGCTCGCGCTGCCCGTTGGGACCCGCGACCGTGACGGTGGCGTCGTAGCCGGTCGCGAGCGAGACGAGCTCCGCCGCCGGATCGAGGTGGCAGAGCGAGCCGCCGATCGTGCCGCGGTTGCGTGTCTGCCGGTGTCCCACCTGCAGCAGCGCCTCGTGCATGATCGGCCAGCGCGCGCGCACCAAGTCGGAGAATTCGAGGTCGCGCTGGCGCGTCATGGCGCCGATTTCGAGCGCGGCGCCGCTCTCGCGGATATAGGACAACCCCTCGACCCGGTTGAGGTCGACGATGTGGTCGGGCTGCACGAAGCGGAAGTTGAGCATGGGCATCAGCGATTGACCGCCCGCAAGCAGCTTGGCGTTTTCGAGGCGGTCGAGCAGGGCGACGGTCTCGCCGACCGTTTTCGGATCGTGGTAGCGGAACGGCGGTGGCTTCATCTGCGCGGATCCGACCTCGTTGGCGTGCGGCTTCTTTACATACATTGGCAACTGTGCATCAATTCAAAAAAAACGCAATTTCCCAAATATGGGACACGTCTTGCGGTGATCGTT
>JBAUOM010000445.1:0-2328 GCA_049579765.1 Xanthobacteraceae bacterium | reverse complement strand
GCGCGGAGGGCGCACGCCTCGACCATGCGGTCGGGCGGATCGCGGCCGGATGCAAAGCCGACCTCACGCTCATCGACATGAGCGACCCCAGCTGGTCGCCGCTCAACAGCGCCGCGCGCCAGCTCGTCCACGTCGAGGCCGGGCGCGGCGTGCGCCACGTCATCGTCGACGGAAGCGTGGTCGTGCGCGACCGGCGCCTGACCACGATCGATGAGGACGAGATCTACGATGCGGTCGAAGCGGCGATGCCCGGTTTCCGGCGGGACTTCGCCGCCATCTCCGAGCGCGTGAAACGGCTGCAACCCTGGCTCGATCAGGCGCACCAGCGCATCGTCTCGACCGACGTCGGCGTCGAGCGGGTCTACATTCCGTTTTGAACAGCGGGCGGGCGACGGCGGCAAGCCGCGGGCGATGAATGGTGGCCCGGAAGCGAAGCGTGATCCGGGAAGATCCCTGCCGCGCGGCAAGACCGCCCGCATCCCTCCTTAACGGCGTCGTAATGCGGCGCGCGTGAACGCGCTCAAGGCTCCATGCCGGCTGCATTCACTCCTGCCCGGTCGGATAGAGCTTGCGCACCTCCTCGCGGCGGCGCAGCCACCAGGCGTAGGTCGCGGGAAGAAGATCGAGCGGATCGGGGGCGCCCAGTGCCTTGGCCGCGTGCACCGGCCAGTTCGGATTCCACATCATCTCGCGCGCCAGGGCGACGAGATCGCAGCGCCCGTCGGCCAGATAGGATTCGGCCTGCGCCGGTTCGGTGATCAGGCCGACCGCCATGGTCGCAATCGCGGCCTCGCGGCGGATGCGCTCGGCGAAGGGCACGTGATAGCCGGGAACGCGCGGCACGACGGCGAGCGTCAACGGCCCTTCGATGCCGCCCGACGAGCAATCCACGACGTCGACCCCGCGCAACTTGAGCTCGCGCGCGAGCGCGATGGTGTCCTCGATCAGCCAGGCGCCGCCCTTGCCGTCGACGCAGGAGGCGCGGAAGAATAGCGGGCGGTCCTTCGGCCACGCATCGCGCGCGGCTTCCATCACTTCCAGGCAGAACCGCATGCGGCCGGCGAGATCGCCGCCGTAGCCGTCGTTGCGGCGGTTGGTGATCGGGGACAGGAACTGCTGGATGATGTAGCCGTGGGCGCCGTGGACCTCGCAGATGTCGAAGCCGGCGTCGAGCGAGCGCCGGCACGCGTCGGCGTGGCTCGCCACCACGCGCCTGATGTCGTCGCGATCCATCTCGATCGGAACGGCGGCGCCGGGCTTGAACGGGATCGCACTCGGGGCATAGCCGCGCCACGGCGGCCGGCCGCTCTTGGCGTCCTCCTCGGTGAGCGGCTCGAAGCCTTCCCACGGCGGCTTGGTCGCCACCTTGCGTCCGGCATGGCCGAGCTGGATCGCGCTCAGCGCGCCTTGCGCGCGCAGGAAGTCGGTGATCCGCCGCCATGCGCGCGCCTGGGCGTCGCTGTAGATGCCCGGACAGCAATAGGTCTTGCGCGCGTGCGCCTCGACCGAGGTTTCCTCGACGAAGACGATGCCGGCGCCGCCCATGGCGAACTTGCCGAGATGGACGAGATGCCAATCTCCCGGCTCGCCGTCGACCGCCAGGTACTGCGACATCGGCGACACCACGATGCGGTTGCGCGCGGTCACGCCGCGCAGGGCGAGCGGGGTGAATAGCAGTGGCAGCTTCGCGTCGCGCGTGGATTGTTGAGGTTCTAGCATGCGGCAATTCCGGGACGGCTCCTCGTTATGATGCGGTGCGATCGACGATGAGCGCAACCGGTCCGCCGCCGTCCGGCCCCTGATGCTCGGCGCCGCCGGAAACGTAGATTTCGGCGTGACCAACGAGGGCGGCGAGCGCGCCGCAGACGAAGGCGCGGGCGTGACGGGTGGCGGCGATGTCGGAATCGTCGAGCATGGTGTGGCGATAGCCGCGCAGCCGGCCGTCATGGCTGGCCTCCGCCTTGCCGAGCAGCGCCACGAGACTTGCGCGCCGATCCGCCCCGAGTTGCCCGGCCGCATCGAGACCGAGACGACCAAGCGCGGCGCGCACCGGCTCGACGTCGATGGCGTCTGCCATGACGGCGTGGTCGATCGCGAGCGGTCCGGACCATGCCGACGACATGCCCATCACGACGATTTCATGGTTGAGCAGCTCGATGCCGGCCGACGCGCTGGCGCGGCCGGACCACAGCGCCCAGTTTGCGCCGATGTCGGGCTCGGCGAGCGCCGCCCGATCGATCTCCCGCAGCGCCATGGCCACGCCGAGCGCGCTCGCGGCGCGCGACAACCCCATCGACTTCAAGGTGTCGCGGGTGGCGACGCCGGCGC
>JBAUOM010000444.1:0-4215 GCA_049579765.1 Xanthobacteraceae bacterium | reverse complement strand
AGCCGGGGCCGCGGCGGCTCTGCCGGCGGCGGGCGCTTTGCCGGGCGCGGTGGGGGTCGTCGTGTCGGGTTTCTGGCGCGTCGGTACCCGGCTTTTCACCTTTTCAACGACGACTGCCTTGGTGCGGCCGTGGCTGAAACTCTGGCGCACCACGCCCTGCTCGATGCCACGCCCTTTCAGGCTCAGCGTCTTGCTCGGGGCGACACTCAGCTTCTTTTCGCCGGTCTTTTCAGTCGTTTCAGCCATTCCACTCTCAATTCTCGGGCTTTTCGCCGTGTTTCGTCACGCGGTCACCTCGCAAGCCGGAACTCGCCGGTTTGCGGTTTCGATCTTGGCGGACGCCGGATGAGCCCGGCATTGCGCCGGTCCGAAAACGATCGAGCCGCGCGGCACGCGCCAGAAACGTCTCGCTTTCGGGGCCGACAAGCAGGGCTGCATGTATCACATTTGACCGTCCCAATGCCAAATCCAATTGTGCCGAGCCGAACACGTCGATCACGGCGATGTCCTCGGCATCCTGCCGGCGGTGCAGCGCCGCCAGCAGCTTTCTGGCCCCATCGGGAGCAGCCTCGGCGGCATTGAGCAGCGCTCGGACATCGTGGCGACTGAGCGCGGCCCCGACATTGCCAAAGCCGATCGCCACTTGTCCCGCCTTGTGGGACATCGCGAGGGCATCGAGCGCGGTTTGCTCCAGAAGGCGTTCCGTCGTCGCTACGAGATCGCCGGCGAGACCGACCTCGCGCTTGAAGGCGCGCGCGAATGCCTTGCGGGCGATGGCGGCGCGGAGCGCATGACGCGTCGCCGTGATCCAGACGCCGCGGCCGGGCAGCCGGCGCCTGAGATCGGGCACGACCGTGCCGTCCGGCCCGAGGACGAACCGGATCATCTCGTCGACCGGCTTCACCTCTCCGGTCGCGGCGCAAAACCGCTCCGCGCCCGGCGTAATCTTGCGCGGGCCGGCATCGAGTGCCTCACGATGCGCTTGCGCGAGCATTCGTCGCTACTGATCCTCTCACGCCGGCGCCAGACCGCACCGAGCAAAATGCGGACAACCGGTATCCGCTTAACCTGAAAGTGCGCCGGCCTCGGCGGTCTCTTCGACCGCCGGGGGCGCGAGGTCCTCCTCGGTGATCCAGCCGGCCATGACGCGCGCCTGCATGATCAACGCTTCGGTGTCGTCGCGCGACAAATCGAACCCCTCGAGGATGCCAGGATAGCGGGTCGTTTCGCTGTCCTTGCGCTCGCTCCAGCCGAACAGGTCGTCGGTAGCACAGCCCGCCAAATCCTCGACGGTCTTGATGTCGTTCTCGCCCAGCTTCACCAGCATCGCCGTGGTGACGCCGGGGACCTCCTTGAGCGCGTCCTCGACCCCGAGCGCCTTGCGCGCGGCGTCGAGCTCGGCCTCCTGTCGATCGAGGTAGTCGCGGGCCCGCGCCTGCAATTCGCGAGCGGTTTCCTCGTCGAAGCCTTCGATCCCGGCGACCTCCTTCTCGTCCACGACCGCAAGCTCCTCGACCGAGTTGAACCCCTCGGATGCGAGGAGCTGGCCGACCACCTCGTCGACGTTGAGCGCATCGACGAAAAGCTTGGTGCGCTTCTCGAATTCCGCCTGCCGGTGCTCCGACTCCTCCTGCTCGGTGACGATGTCGATGTCCCAGCCGGTGAGCTGCGAGGCCAGCCGCACGTTCTGCCCGCGGCGGCCAATGGCAAGCGAGAGCTGCTGGTCGGGCACGACCACCTCCATGCGATGGCGGTCCTCGTCGAGCACGACCTTTGCCACCTCGGCAGGCGCCAGGGCATTGACCACGAAATTGGCCGGGTCCGCGGTCCAGGGAATGATATCGATCTTCTCGCCCTGCAGCTCGTTGACCACGGCCTGCACGCGCGACCCGCGCATGCCGACGCAGGCGCCGACCGGATCGACCGAGGAATCCCGCGAAATCACCGCGATCTTCGCACGCGAGCCGGGATCGCGCGCCACCGCCTTCACCTCGACGATACTGTCGTAGATTTCCGGCACTTCTTGCGCAAACAGCTTGGCCATGAATTGCGGATGGGTGCGCGAAAGAAAGATTTGCGGCCCCCGCGGCTCGCGGCGCACGTCGTAGATGAAGGCGCGAATGCGATCGCCGTTGCGGAAGGTCTCGCGCGGCAGCATTTCGTCGCGGCGCACGATCGCCTCGCCGCGGCCGAGGTCCACGACCACGTTGCCGTACTCGACGCGTTTGACGATACCGTTGACGATGTCGCCGATGCGGTCCTTGTATTCCTGATACTGCCTGTCGCGCTCGGCTTCACGTACCTTCTGCACGATGACCTGCTTCGCCGACTGGGCGGCGATGCGGCCATATTCGAGCGGCGGCAGCGCCTCGGCGATGTAGTCGCCGACCTGGGCGGCGGGGTTGCGCTTTTTCGCATCTTCGAGCGCGATCTGCGTCGAATCGTTCTCGAGCTGATCCACCACCAGGAGCAGGCGCGAGAGCCGCATCTCGCCGGTCTTGGGGTTGATCTCGGCGCGGACCTCGGTCTCGCTGCCGTAACGCGAGCGCGCCGCCTTCTGGATGGCATCCTCCATGGCGGCGATGACGATGCTGCGGTCGATCGCCTTCTCGCGCGCGACCGCGTCGGCGATTTGCAGCAGCTCAAGCCGGTTGGCGCTTACGGCCATCGGTCATTCTCCTTCGTTGCGGGCGGCATGCGCCCCATTCTCGTCTTCTCGATCCTGCCGCTGCCGCGCCGCGCGTTCCGCCGCCTTGCCGCGCCTGAGCGATTCGGCGATCAGTGCATCGGTGAGGACGAGCTTCGCCTCGGCGATATCCTCGATTGGCAGCAAAATCTCGTTTGCGTCCCCGGGCGCGGCATCGTCGCGGCGAATGCGCGCCGCTTCTCCCTCGACGCCGAGCAGCAGTCCGCGGAACCGCCGTCGACCATCGATCGTGACCGCCATTTCCACCTTCATCTGGTGGCCGGCAAAGCGCTCGAAATCCGAACGCCGCACCAGCGGCCGGTCTAATCCGGGAGAGGAGATCTCGAGCCGATAGGCGCGATCGATCGGGTCCGCCACGTCGAGCACAGGCGAAAGCGCGCGCGAAATATCCTCGCAGCCCTCGACCGTCATCGTGCCGTCCGGTCGCTCCGCCATGATCTGGACGGTACAGCCGTCCAGCCCCGACATCTTGACCCGGACGAGGCGGTAGCCCATGCCGACGAGGACAGGTTCGGCAATGGCGGCGACACGGGCCGCGACGCCCTGCTCCACGACGAGGCGGGGTTCGGACTCCGACCCGCGGGTGTCGATCGCTTGCACCATTCGTTCGTTCGGTCTCTGCAACTTCCGATTTGGACGCCACCGGGTCGGGATCCGAGCCTCGGGCTCCTTCCCGCTAACAAAAAAGAGCGGGCCCCCGGGGGAACCCACTCTCAAAAGCCGACCGGATCACATCCGACCGTTATGAGAATATCCAAAGCTGGATGCCCCAAATATAGCGATTTGGGGGGCCCGTGCAAGGCGGCGCCGCCAGAAATTAACTAACCCTTCCTTCAGATTCCTCTTCTAGCCTGCCGGTTGCAATTTGCCCGCGGCGGCGGCGCAAATGCTCGCTGCTGCTGGCTTGGGACCCGACAATGTCCGCTCACCCCTCGCTCATTCCCGAGCTGGACGAGGTGATCCAGCGGGGCTCGCCCGCGCGGCGGGTAACGACGCTCCAGCGCATCACGGCTCTCTTCCTCGATGGCGCGAACCGTTTCAACGACGCTCAGGTCCAGTTGTTCGACATGGTGTTCGGCCGGTTGATCGCCGAGATCGGGACACCGGCGCGGACCGAGCTGTCGCGCCGCCTTGCGCCGCTCGCCAATGCGCCGCTCGCAGTCGTGCGGCGCCTGGCGCAGGACGACGACATCGCGGTGGCGGGTCCAATTCTGGCGCAGTCTCGCCGGCTCGTCGACACCGAGCTCGCGCACATCGCCGCGAGCAAAGGCCAGGCGCATCTCGCCGCCGTCGCCGCGCGGTCGCGGATTGCGGAGCCGGTGACCGACCTCCTGCTGCGGCGAGGCAACCGCGAGGTCGCGCACCGATTGGTTGAGAATCACGGCGCCCGCCTGTCCCGTGATGGTCTTATTGCCCTGATCGTGCGGGCCGAAAAGGACCACGCCCTCGCCAAAAAAATCGCGCGCCGGCCCGACCTTCGGCCGCGACTGCTGCGCGGCCTCCTGCGC
>JBAUOM010000443.1:0-2303 GCA_049579765.1 Xanthobacteraceae bacterium | reverse complement strand
GTGCGTCAACTTCAGCGGAACAAGCTTCAGTGTCCCGATTCCGAAGTTCGCATCATGAAAGCGGCACCCTCGTTTGCGAACTTCGGAATCGAAGGACACTAGCAACTTATTGATCCAGTGTGGCTTTGGTTCAGAAGTCCGCATTTCGGACTTTCCGCGAGAAATGATGCGAACTTCTGAACCGTCACTAGCGCATGTCCCGGAAAAGTGGGCACCGTTTTTTCGCCAAGGACATGCGCAAAGCCAAGGAATCTAGAGCGCATCCCGATTCGACCTAATCGGGATGCGCTCTAGCGAACAGGTGGCATGCGCGTACTCATCGTCGGGGCGGGAATCGGCGGGCTCACGCTGGCGGCGCTGTTGCGCCGCTGGAACATCACGCCGGACGTGATCGACCGCGCGCCGAATTTCGACCACGCCGGCTACATGCTCGGTCTCTATCCTCTCGGCAGCCGCATCCTGCACGGGCTCGGCGCCTTCGATACCTTTGTCGCGGCGAGCGAGCCGCTGGATTATTACGCGCTCGCCAACGGCAAGGGCGAGGTCATCCAACGCTACGACCTGGGCGTGGTCACGGACCGCTTCGGTCCCATCCGCCAGCTCAGCCGCGGCGAGCTGCTCGCGCTGCTCGCGGCTGCCGCCGGCCATCCGCCGGTGCGCATGGGCGTCGGCATCGAGGCGATCGAGCAGCGCGACGATGAGGCAGTCGCGCGCACGAGCGACGGCGAGACTCGGCGCTACGACCTCGTGGTCGGCGCCGACGGCATCCATTCCGCCGTGCGCCGGCAAGTCTTCGGCGACGGCGCCACCTTCGACACCGGCTGGGGCGGCTGGGTGTGGTGGGCCGACCATGCGCTGGTGCCGCACGACACCGTCACCGAATATTGGGGCGCCGGCCGCTTCCTCGGCGTCTACCCGACCAGGAACCGGATCGGCATCGTGGCCTGCGGTCCGGTCAGGGACATGGACCCGCACGATCGCGCCGGGCGCCGCGCGCGGCTCCTGCACCACTTCGCTGCGCTCGAAGGCAAGGCCGGCGCGATCCTCCACTCGCTGCCCGGCGACGAGACGGAGCTCTTCTTCTGGCCGCTGGCGGATCAGCGCGCCGCGACCTGGGTCAAGGGCAGGGTGGTGCTGCTCGGCGATGCCGCCGCGGCTTTCCTGCCGACGGCGGGCATCGGCGCGTCGATGGCGATGGAATCGGCGGCGGTCCTCGCCGACGAGCTCGCGCGCGCCGACGCGAAGCAGCTCCGCTACCCGCTCGCGTTCTACGAGACCCGCCGCCGCAAGCGGGTCGAAGCCGCCCAGGACGACAGCCGGCACATGGCGCGCATGATGTTCATCGAGAGCGTGCCGCTCGCCTGGGGCCGCGACCAGGCGCTCAAGTTCTACTCGCTCGAGCAGCTCGCCAAGCAGATCGCCAAGATTTTCGACCAGCCGATCTGACGCCGGCAGTGCCGGCGCGAAAGACGCGTCAGCCTCGACCAATAGAGACACCCCTCGGTCGTCATCGTCCGCGAAAGCGGACGATCCAGTAATCGCCGGCCGCGGCGAGAGGCACCGCTTCGGCACCAAGGCGCACGCTCACGCGCGCGGAGATCGCGTGCCAGCGCCATCCGCCGGATTGAGCTCTGCGCTGTCATGCCCGCGAAAGCGGGCATCGAGTAACACGGGTCCTCCGCAGACGGGACGCGAACCATACCGGCCGCAGGCGCGGGCGAATTTTTTTCGACTACGCATGACTACGTTATTGACTACGCCTTGTGTTTGTGGTACGAAACGCAAATCCCCGCTCCTGAGGGGCGTCTTCTAGAGACGATCCTGAAGGCGGAGCGGGGAGTGGCGTCCTGCGGCCGCGGCTCGTAACCGGTGGCCCCGGGAGGTCCGGGACCCCGCCCGCCAGGCACTACGACCTGGCTGCGAGGAGCATCGCTGCACGGATCCGGAGGAAATGCCGGAGATGGAAGCGCGGCCCCCGGCCGAAAATCGCCACGGCAGAGCGCCGAGAGGCGAGCGTCCCGCCGCTGCGGGACGCGCCACGCCTCACAAGCGTGGCCGTCGCGCCCGACAGCGCGACAAACGAAATACTGCGCCTTTTCGGCGCTCCGCCCGCCCCTCGATCGGGGTCGGATGGAAAGAGGAAAACAAAACCCGGGCGCAGCAACGCGCCGCGGGAACGAGGAAGACTGCGTTGTTTGAATCGTGAATCGGGAAAGACGCGACGGCCTCATGTTCCGGCCGGGCGGAGAGCGCGCTGGCAATGCCGGGCTCGAAGCCACTTGCGTCGGCGGCAACGCGCTCGG
>JBAUOM010000442.1:0-7122 GCA_049579765.1 Xanthobacteraceae bacterium | reverse complement strand
GTCGGCGGACGCGGCGCTCGCGTCCTGCAGCGTCGCAAGCTCGGGCTCCAGCCGCTGCAGCTTCTGCTTCACCTCGGCGAGCTCGTCGGCCAGCGTGAGCGCGGCCATGACCGTCAACCGGGTATCGCCGATTTCGCCGAATCGCCCGCGCAGGCGCGTGATCCGCGCGTCGAGGTCTTCCGCCAGCCGCACGAGATGCTCCTCTTCGCCGTCCTCGCAGGCCATGCGGAACTGGCGGCCATTAATGGTAACGCTGACCTGCGACATGGCATTCCCGCGTGACGTTGCGGCGACTTAGTGCTCGCTTGCCGCGAGCACGGAACGGATCGTGTCAATGGCGGCATCGAGCCGCTGAGCGACTTCGCGATTGGCATGTTCCAGCGCCCGCGCCCTGGCCGTGGCGGCGTCGAGATCGGAGGCGAGCCGGGAGCGATCGGCTCCGAGCGCGTGCAGCTGAGCGTCCAACGTTGCCTCGCCGTGGTCGGCGTCCCGGCGCCGCTCAACCGCCGCCGCAAGCGCATCGAGCGCAAGCGCGAGACGCCTGGTGGCTGCGTCGATGGCGCTTCCTTCGGTCATCCTCGGCAACACCCATTGGCCCGCCGAAATCGCGTCGACTCGTCAACCCTGAGGCTCACGAAAATCTTTTGCGTCGGCAAGCGGTTAGAGAGAGAACCTACGGTGCGGCATGGCGCTTCGTCAACGCTCGAACGGGATTTGTCCCAGCCCCTGTGAATGGCGCGCGCGGCCGACGCTGACATTCTTTGACTCCCCCCGCGCGCGTGCTAGAGCCTCGCATGAGCAATGCGTCCGGCCCGACCATGACCAGCCCGAAGCCCTACTTCTCCGTCGCGGCCGCATCCGTCTTGCCGGCCGGCCGCCGCGATCACCGGGCACCCGCGACCCGTGCCCAGCACGATCGCATGGCGAACGCCATCCGCGTGCTCGCCATGGACGCCGTCGAGGGGGCAAAATCCGGCCATCCGGGCCTGCCCATGGGCGCGGCTGACATCGCGACGGTACTGTTCACGCGCTTCCTGAAATTCGATCCGGCCGATCCCGCCTGGCCGGACCGCGATCGGTTCGTGCTGTCGGCCGGCCACGGCTCGATGCTCGTCTATGCGCTGCTCCACCTCCTCGGCTATGCGCGAATGACCATCGAGGAGATCAAGCGTTTCCGCCAGTTGGGCTCCCTCACGCCCGGCCATCCCGAGAACTTCGTCACGCCGGGCGTCGAGACCACGACGGGCCCGCTCGGCCAGGGCCTCGGCAACGCCGTCGGCATGGCGATCGCCGAGCGCCACCTCGCCGCAGCGTTCGGTTCCGACCTCGTGGACCATCGGACCTACGTGCTCGCCTCCGATGGCGATCTCATGGAGGGCATCAGCCAGGAGGCGATCGCGCTCGCCGGCCATCTCAAGCTGAACAAGCTGATCGTCCTGTTCGACGACAACGGCATCTCGATCGACGGCCCGCTCGCGCTCGCCGACTCGGTCGACCAGGTGAAGCGCTTCAAGGCCGCCGGCTGGGCCGCGACGCGCGTCGACGGACACGATCCCGAGGCCATCTCCGAGGCGATCGCCGCGGCGCAAGCCTGCGATCGGCCTTCGCTCATCGCCTGCCGCACCACCATCGGCTTCGGCGCTCCCAGCAAGGCCGGCACCGAGAAGTGCCACGGCTCTCCGCTCGGCGCCGACGAAATCAAGGGCGCGCGTGAGCAGCTTGGCTGGTCGGAGCCCGCCTTCGTGGTCCCCGCCGACGTGCGCGATCTGTGGCGGAGTGCCGGCGGTGCGGGCGAGGCCGCCCATCAGACCTGGGCCGAGCGCATGAAAACCGCTCCCTCGGAACGCCGCGCGGAATTCGAGCGTCGTCTGCGCAGCCAACTGCCGGCGGACGGACTCGCCGCAGCCGTGCGCTCGGTCAAGGAGACGCTCGCCGCCGCGCCGAAAGAGGTCGCCACGCGCGCGGCCTCTGAGACCGCGCTCGAGGCGCTGACCGCGGCAGTGCCGGAGATGATCGGCGGCTCCGCCGACCTCACCGGCTCCAACAACACCAAGCCCAAGGGCATGGCGGTTCTTTCCGCCGCCGATTATTCCGGCCGCTTCATCCACTACGGCGTGCGCGAGCACGGCATGGCCGCGGCCATGAACGGCATGGCGTTGCACGGCGGGGTCATTCCTTACTCCGGCACCTTCCTCGTCTTCTCAGATTATTGCCGCCCAGCCATCCGCTTGGCCGCACTGGCGGGTCAACGCGTCATTCACGTCATGACCCACGATTCGATCGGGCTGGGCGAGGACGGCCCGACCCACCAGCCGGTCGAGCAGCTCGCGGCGTTGCGCGCGATGCCGAACCTCTACCTGTACCGTCCGTGCGATGCAGTGGAGACCGTCGAATGCTGGCAGCTCGCGCTAGAGAATACGCAAGCGCCTAGCATTCTCGCGCTCACCCGGCAGAACCTGCCGCAGCTGCGCCTCGGTTACGAAGCGGTAAACCGGTGCGCCGCCGGTGCCTACGAAATCGTGCCCGCCGAGAAGGAGGAGCCCGAGGTCTCGCTGTTCGCGAGCGGCTCGGAAGTCGCGATCGCGGTCGAAGCGCGCAAGCTGCTGCGCGCGCGCGGCGTCCATGCCCGCGTCGTGTCAGTGCCGTGCTTCGAGCTGTTCCGCGCGCTCCCGGCCGCCGAGCGGCGCAAGGTTATTGGCGGCGCCAAGGCCAAGGTCGCGGTCGAAGCCGCGGTGCGGCAGGGCTGGGACGAGATTATCGGCTCGCAGGGCGCTTTCGTCGGCATGACGAGCTTCGGGGCGAGCGCGCCTTACAAGGAACTCTACAAGCATTTCGGCATTACGCCGGAGCAAGTGGCCGCAGCGGCATTGCGTGAGCTGGGGAGGACCTGACGCCGCGCAGCGCGCAATCATCCGACTGCCCGCGTCCGCGCGGAGGCGGACGATGGCAGGCGAGCAAAGGAGTGGGGAATGTCAGTTCGTATCGCGATCAACGGTTTTGGCCGCATCGGCCGCAACGTGTTGCGCGCCATCGCGGAAGCAAAGCGCAAGGACATCGAGGTCATTGCGGTCAACGACCTTGCCCCGGTGGAAACCAACGCCCATCTGCTGCGCTTCGACTCCGTGCACGGCCGCTTTCCCGGCGAGGTGAAGGTCGCGGGCGATACCATCAGCATCGGCAACGGCACCATCAAGGTGACCGCCATCAAGGATCCGGCGACGCTGCCTTGGCAGGATCTCGGCATCGACATCGCGCTGGAGTGCACCGGCATCTTCACGTCGAAGGACAAGGCCGCCGCGCATCTCGCCGCCGGCGCCAAGCGGGTCATCGTCTCAGCCCCCGCCGACGGCGCCGACCTCACCGTGGTCTACGGGGTCAATCACGACAAGCTCACCAAGGAGCACAAGGTCGTCTCCAACGCCTCTTGCACCACCAACTGCCTCGCGCCGGTCGCGAAGGTGCTCAATGACGCCGTCGGCATCGACAAGGGCTTCATGACCACCGTGCATTCCTACACCAACGACCAGCCCTCGCTCGATCAGGTGCACAAGGACCTCTACCGCGCGCGCGCGGCGGCGATCAACATGATCCCGACCTCGACCGGGGCGGCCAAAGCCGTCGGGCTCGTGCTGCCGGAACTCGCCGGCAAGCTCGACGGCGTCGCCATCCGGGTGCCGACGCCGAACGTCTCGGTCGTCGACTTCAAGTTCGTCGCCCGGCGCGCGACCAGCAAGGACGAGATCAACGGCGCCGTGAAGCGCGCCGCCGAGCAGCAGCTCAAGGGTATTCTCGGCTTCACCGAGGTGCCGAACGTCTCCAGCGACTTCAACCACGATGCGCATTCGGCGGTCTTCGCCATGGACCAGACCAAGGTGCTCGACGGCACTTTGGTGCGGGTGATGTCGTGGTACGACAACGAATGGGGCTTCTCCAACCGCATGGTCGACACCGCGGTTGCGATGGGTAAGGTGCTCTGAACCCGCCGGTGCGGCAACGGATGCTGCCGACCCCGCGAGCAGGCCGATAGCCATGTTCCGCACGCTCGACGACGTCGACGTCAGGGGCAAGCGCGTGCTGGTGCGCGTCGATCTCAACGTGCCGGTCGAAAACGGCAAGGTCGCCGATACCACCCGCATCGAGCGCGTGGCACCCACTATCCGCGAGATCGCCGACCGGGGCGGCAAGGTGATCCTCATTTCCCACTTCGGGCGGCCGAAAGGGCGCGATCCGACGCAGTCGCTGAAACTCTTCGCCCCGGCGATCGCCGATGTCCTCGAGCGGCCGGTCGCCTTCGTCGAGGACTGCGTCGGCGAAAAAGCCGCGGCCGCGGTGAACGCCATGCGGTCCGGCGACATCCTGTGCCTGGAGAACACGCGCTTTCACAAGGGCGAGGAGCGCAACGATCCCGCCTTCGTCGACGCCCTTGCCGCGCTCGGCGACATCTTCGTCAACGACGCCTTCTCGGTGGCGCACCGCGCGCATGCCTCGGTCGCGGGCCTGGGGCGAAAGCTGCCGACCTATGCCGGCCGCACCATGCAGGACGAGCTCGAGGCGCTGACCAGAGTGCTGGAGAGGCCGACCCGTCCGCTCGCGGCGATCGTCGGTGGCGCCAAGGTATCGACCAAGCTCGATCTCCTCGGCAACCTGCTCGCCAAGGTGGATATTCTCCTCATCGGCGGCGGCATGGCCAATACCTTTCTGGCCGCGCTTGGACATTCCGTCGGCAAGTCGCTGTGCGAGCACGAGCTCGCTCCCGTCGCGCGCGAGATCATGGCGAAGGCGAAGGCCAAGGGCCGCGAGATCGTGCTGCCGGTCGACGCCGTGGTCGCCAAGCAGTTCAGGGCGAATGCGCCGTCGCACGTGGTCACGATGGACAACGTGGGCAGCGACGAGATGATCCTCGACGTCGGTCCGCGCAGCGTCGAGCATGTCTGCTCCGTGCTCGCTCGGGTGAAGACGCTGGTCTGGAACGGACCGTTCGGCGCCTTCGAGATCGAGCCGTTCGACATGGGTACGATCGAGGTCGCCGAGGCCGCGGCGGAACTCACGGCGGCCGGAAAGCTTGTAACGGTCGCGGGCGGCGGCGATACGGTGGCGGCGCTCAACGCCGCCGGCGTGACCGACCGATTGACCTATGTTTCGACCGCCGGCGGCGCCTTCCTCGAGTGGCTCGAGGGCAAGACCTTGCCGGGGGTCGAGGTGCTCAGGGTAAAATGACCAGGGGTTTGCAAGTGCGGCCATCAGCCCTTTGCCAACGAGCTGAAGAGGCGGCAAAATCACCGGTGAGTCCGACATACGACGGAGGAGGTTGCAATGAACCTCGCTGAGCTCAACAAGGTCGCCGAGGCCATGGTCGCGCCCGGCCGCGGCCTTCTGGCCGCCGACGAGTCCTCGGGAACCATCAAGAAGCGATTCGATGCCATCGGCGTGGAATCGACCCCCGACAATCGCCGCGACTATCGGGAGCTGCTGTTTCGCTCGTCCGAAGCGATGTCGAAATGCATCTCCGGCGTCATCCTTTACGACGAGACCATCCGCCAGAACGCCAAGGACGGAACTCCGCTGGTCAAGTTGATCGAGAAATCGGGCGCCATCCCCGGGATCAAGGTCGACAAGGGCACGAAGCCCTTGCCGTTCTCGCCGGGGGAAGTGATCACGGAGGGGCTGGATGGGCTGCGCGAACGACTGGTCGAATATCGCGGGCTCGGCGCCAGGTTCGCCAAGTGGCGGGCGGTGATCGACATCGGTCCCAAGATCCCGAGCTATGACGCGATCATGACCAATGCGCACGCGCTGGCGCGTTATGCTGCGCTCTGCCAGGAGGAAAGCATTGTTCCGATCGTCGAGCCGGAAGTGCTGATGGACGGCGATCACGACATCGACAGCTGCTATACGGTCACGGAGTGGATGCTCAAAACCGTCTTCGAGCAGCTCTACTACCAGAAGATCGCGCTCGAAGGCATGGTGCTCAAGCCGAACATGGTGATCGCCGGAAAAAAGGCGAAGAACCAAGCCGGCGTGGAGGAGGTGGCGGACAAAACCGCCAAGGTGCTCAAGTCCTGCGTGCCCGCAGCGGTGCCCGGCATCGCCTTCCTCTCCGGCGGGCAGTCGGACGAGGAGGCGACCGCGCACCTCGACGCCATCAACCGGATCGGCGGCCTGCCGTGGCGGGTCACCTTCAGCTACGGCCGTGCGTTGCAGGCGGCACCGCAGCAGGCCTGGTCCGGCAAGAGCGAGAACGTCGCGGCCGCGCAGCGCGCCTTTACCCACCGCGCGATGATGAACAGCCTCGCCGCGCGCGGCCAGTGGAAGCATGATTTGGAGAAGAAGGCGGCGTAGGCTAACCCGAAAAGTCGCAGGCAGGCCGAGGCGCGAGTCGCGCGCGGCTCGCCCGGCCATGTGGAGCGGGCGCGCAACTTGCCCGTGCCGAATTTGGCGCGAGAGGGTGGGCATTTACCCTCTCGTAGGGTTGACGTCGTATAAACGCCGCCAAACCGCCCGATTGCGGGGGCACTCGATTCCCATGTCGTCCAGGGAGAAACCGGCCGAGCCGAGGCGCCCCGCCCCGCGCCTCTATCTCATGGCCCCGCAGGATCCGGCCGGGCTCGCGCACCGGCTGGTCGACGCGCTCGGCGCGGCCGATGTCGCCGCCGTGTTGTTGCGCCTGCCCAGCGCCGACGATCGCCATCGCATCGATCACGCCAAGGCGATCGCGCCGACGGTGCAGAACTGCGGCGCAGCGCTCCTCCTCGACGGGTTTGCCGAGCTCGCGGTCCGGGCGGGCGCCGACGGGGCGCATCTTTCCGGGATCGAAACGTTGCGGGCGGCGCTTACGACGCTCAAGCCCGCCCGTATTGCCGGTTGCGGCGGCCTCGCGACCCGCCACGACGCCATGTTGGCCGCTGAGGCCGGCGCCGATTACGTCATGTTCGGCGAGCCGGACGCTGCCGGCGAGCGACCCTCATTCGACGCGATTACCGCGCGGGTGGGGTGGTGGGCGCAGTTGTTCGAAGTCCCCTGCATTGGCTTCGCCGCCTCGCTCGAGGAGGTGGAACCGCTCGCCGCTGCGGGTGCCGACTTCGTCGCGATGGACTGCGTCTTTGCCGACGCTTGCAACACGGC
>JBAUOM010000441.1:0-4786 GCA_049579765.1 Xanthobacteraceae bacterium | reverse complement strand
GTAGAGCGCGACGCACTGCTCGCCCGCTCCGCCATGCACATCCCCGAGCATGTTGATGGCCGAAGCCATCGCGTTGTTGATGCCGACGCCGCAGCTGATCGCCATGCGGGCGGCCGCGATCGACGGCGCCTGCGGGCCGTGGTCCACCGCCGCCACCAGCGCGGCTTCGAGCAGCTTGGCGGCACCGGGATGCGGAAGCTCGCCGCGGGTCATGAGGTAGACCATCTCCGCAAAGCTCACGCGTCCGATCAGCTCCTCGATCGCGTAACCGCGGTAGCGGATCATCCCGGGCTTCATGTCGATGATCGCCGTCGACCACCAGTCTTCCGCGCTGCCGGCCGCGCCGCTCGCCGCCTTGTCGCTCATGCCGCACCTTCGCGCGTCAGCTCCTCGACATCGTGCCGGGAAAATCCGAGCTCATCGAGCAGTGCTTCGGTATCGGCGCCGAGCGCGGGCGGTCCCATGCGCGGGTGCGGATCGCCACTGGCGAGGCGAAAGCCGCAGCGCACGACGCGCACCGGACGATCGACGCCGGGCACGCCCTCGAAGGTCTGGACCAGCTTTCGCTCGATCACCTGCGGGTGCTCGAGCACGGCAGGGACGTCGAGCACCTCGCCGGCGGGAACGCCGTTTTGGTTGAGAAGGGCCGACCATTCCTGCGCCGAGCGCGCCGCCAGCGCCCACTCGATCTCGCGGTTCAATTCCAAGCGCCGGTGCTTGCGATCCTCGCGCGCCGCGAAACGCGGATCGGTCGCCAGGTCGCCACGGCCGATCAGCCGGCACAGGGTCTCGAACTGCTGCTGCTTGTTGGCCGCGATGTTCAGGAGCCCGTGCCCGGTGCGGAACGTGCCGGAAGGGCTCGCCGTCACGTTCTCGTTGCCCATGGGCCGCGGCTTCACGCCGGCGATGAGCCAGTTGGAGACCGCCCAGCCCATGGCGACCAGCGAGGATTCCAGCATGGAGACGTCGATGAACTCGCCCTCGCCCGTGCGCTCGCGCCGAAACAGCGCCGCGGCAATGGCGAAAGCGGAGGTGATGCCGCCCATGGTGTCGGCCACGGGATAGCCGACCCGCAACGGCGCCGATTGCGCGTCGCCGGTGACGCTCATGACCCCGCTGAGGCCCTGGATGATCTGGTCGTAGGCGGGATTGAACCTGAGCGGCCCGTCCTGGCCGAAGCCCGAAATCGCGCAGTAGATCAGGTCGCGCTTGACCGCCGCGAGCGCCGCATGGCCGAGACCCAACCGCTCCATCACGCCGGGACGAAAGTTCTCGACCACGACATCCGAGGTCGCGACCAGCCGGCGAAAGGCCTCGCGGCCCTTCGCCGCCTTCAGGTTCAGCGTGAGCGAGCGCTTTCCCGCGTTCTGCGCCAGGAACGAGGCGCCCATGCCGCGGCGGTTGAGCTCGGGATCGGCCCCCAACTGCCGCGCCAGGTCGCCCGCCCCCGGCACCTCGACCTTGATCACCTCGGCACCGAGCTGGGCCAGCTGATAGCAGCAGAACGGACCGGCGAGCACGTTGGTCAGATCGAGAACGCGCGTCCCGGCGAGAAGTCCGGCCATTCCCGCTCCCAACGTTCTGCTACACAGAATAATATTCTGTTTAACACAACATTCTATGCAACGCAACGCCGTTCTATTATAAGGTCGAAGGACTCGGCGAAACATCGCCGCGCCGTCGGATGGAGCAATGAGCAAGGACAGGGTCGAGGCGGTCGAGCGCGCCCTCACCGTGCTCGACGCGTTCCATGGCGACAAGCCGCAGATGACGCTCGGCGAGCTCGCGTCGGCGACGGGCTTCTACAAGAGCACGATCCTGCGGCTCGCCGGATCGTTGGAGCGGATGGGCTACCTCGTGCGCGAGGAGAGCGGCGCTTTCCGGCTCGGACCGGCGCTGTGGCGGCTGGGATCGATCTACCGGGCGCGCTTCAATCCCGGCGGCGCCATCAGGCCCGAGTTGCGCAGACTGGTCGAAGCGACCGGCGAGACGGCGTCGTTCTACATTCGCGAGGGCCGCACGCGCGTGTGCCTGTTTCGGCTCAATTCGCCGCACGCGGCGCGCCACCACCTCGACGAAGGCAGCGCACTGCCGTTGACCGCTGGCGCCAGCGCGCATGTGCTGCTCGCCTTCCCCGACGGCAAAGGCGAGCAGGCGAAGGCCGTGAAGGCGCGCGGCTACGACATCTCCCTCGGCGCCCGCGACCCGCAGGTCGCAGCGGTGGCGGTGCCGGTGTTCGACCTCGCCGGCGGCTTTCGCGGCGCGCTCGCGATCTCCGGGTTGATCGGACGTTTCCGGGAGAAGGAGCGCCGGTTCGCGCTTGCAGAACTGTTGGCCTCCGCCGAGCGACTGCGGACCGTGTTACCGGCGCGCGAGTAGTCGTCGCGACCCAACGCCCTTGCGTCGATCGCTCCGGCCGAGAACGCGGACACGCTGCAGCCGCACTGACGCGATAGGCCGGCCCACGGCCGGCGTCAGCTCGTCCCGAAACGCCGGCGCCGATCGGCGATGATCGCGCGGGCGGCATTGTGACCGGGTGCGCCGGTCACTCCGCCGCCGGGGTGAGCGCCCGACCCGCAATGATAGAGTCCCTTCAGCGGCCCACGATAATCCGCGTAGCCGAGGGCGGGGCGCGCCCAGAACAGCTGATCGAGCGACAAGGCGCCATGGAAGATGTCGCCGCCGGTGAGCCCGAACACCTCCTCCAGATCGAAAGGGCTCAGGGCTTGGCGCCCGATCACGCTGGCCTTGAAACCCGGCGCATATCGATCGACCGTTTCGATCATCACATCGGCCACCCGGTCGCGATGGTCGTTCCATGCCGCGCCTTCGGGCAGCTGCGGTGCCACATGCTGGCAGAACAGGCTCGCGACGTGCGCCCCCGCGGGCGCCAGCGTATCGTCGAGCGTCGAAGGAATGACCAGCTCGATAATGGGCGCACGGCTCCACCCCAGCGCGCGCGCGTCGCAATAGGCGCGGTCCATGTAGCCGAGGCTGGGCGCGAGGATGATTCCCGCGGTGTGGTGATCGGCGGGCTCGCGGCCCGGCAGCGCCGTGAAGCTCGGCAGTTGCGAAAGCGCGACGTTGATCCGGAAGGTGCCCGAACCGCAGCGCCATCCGCGCATGCGGCGTAGGAAAGCCGCGTCGAGCGCGCTTTCCGGCACCATCGCCGTATAGAGCAGCTTGGGATTGACGTTGGCCGCGACGGCGCCGGCGCGGATGACCCGCCCGTCCGCGAGAACGACGCCGCCCGCCCTGCCTTGCTCGACCAAGACCTCCCGGACCGGAGCACGGGTTTCGATCTCCACGCCGTGGCCCGCGGCGGCGCGCGCCATCGCCTGCGTGACCGCGCCCATTCCCCCGATCGCGTGGCCCCAGGCGCGCCGCTTGCCGTTCACCTCGCCGAAGGCATGATGCAGAAGAACGTAGGCGGTGCCGGGCGCATACGGGCTGGCGTAGTTGCCGACAACGGCGTCGAAGCCGAGCCAGGCCTTCACCAGCTCGCCTTCGAACCAGCCGTCGAGAAAGTCGCCGGCCGATTTCGTGAACAGATCAAACAGCGTGCGCAGATTTTCCGTGGACAGCCGGCGAAGCCGATTGCCCAAACGCGCCGCTTTGATTAATTCGCCGAGGGTCTCGATCTTGAGTCCGCGCGTCAGATTCGGCGGCGCCTCGAGCGCAAGCTCGCGCAAGAGGTCGGCGCTGGCATCGAGCTCGCGATTGAAGGCGGCGTATCGCTGCGCATCGGTATGGCTGAAAGCTGCGATGTTGCGTTCGGTACGGCCTTCGGCCGCGAGCAGATATCGGCCGTCCAAAGCGGGGACGAAGTTTTGCGCGCGACGCTCGACGAGCCTCAACCCGTGATCGAGGAGGCGCAGGTCGGCGATGATTTTTGGGCTGAGCAGGCTCACCGTATATGCCGCGACCGAGTTTCGGAAGCCCGGCCAAAACTCCTCCGTGACCGCTGCCCCGCCCACGATCGGCCGGCGTTCGACGACCTTGACCTTGAGCCCGGCCATGCCGAGATACGCGGCGCAAGTCAGGCCATTATGCCCCGCACCGATGATGACAACGTCGTATGCCTGCATTAAACGCGCTATCTCCGGGCGCGAGCGTGCGTATCAGAGCCGACCCGGGCCCGCCATCGCCCACTCGGGCACGCCGGCGTCCTCACGCGGTCTTGGAACCAAACCCGCATTCGTCGGTTGCAACCGTCGCCGCACTCGGGGCGCGAGCGCGCGCGGAGCACTGCAACACTGAACCCTCCCCGACGCACGATCGGGCACTACCCTCCCGCAACACACCCTAACCCCATGCCTGCGAGATTGTCACCATCGCGTCATCTTCGAATCGGTCGAGCGAAGACCGGGCTCGGCTTGTTCACCCGCGTGCCGGTCAAGAAGGGCCAGTTCATTGTTCGATATTCGGGCAGGAGGATCCGCACCGAAACCGCCGACGACCTCGATACCCGCTATCTTTTCGAGATCAACTCGCGTTGGACGATCGACGGCTCCAGCCGCAGAAACCGGGCCCGTTATATCAACCATTCGTGCCGACCGAACGCGGAAGTTTATTTCGTGAAGCACGTGATCAAGATCCGCGCGATCAAGAAAATCAAGCCCGGCGACGAGATAACGTATCATTACGGCCGCAATTATTTCGACGCCTTCATCAAGGCGGTGGGCTGCAAATGCGCGGCTTGCCGGAAGAAGACTTCGCGCGTCCGCTCGCGCCGGCCGCGGCGCCGCGCAAGGCGGCGTTCGTGAGAGCGCGGCTAGCTCACTCG
>JBAUOM010000440.1:0-4403 GCA_049579765.1 Xanthobacteraceae bacterium | reverse complement strand
GTTCTAGGCGGCGGGTCTCAAGCGGCCCTGGGTGTCTGCGGCGCGCTGGTGGCGGCACTGCGCGCATGCAGGGCCATCGCAATCAGCGCCGAGCCACCGAACAGCATGTTGATGCCGACCAGCAATCCAAGCGCCCAAACCGCCGTGCCCGGGAGCCCGATCAAGATGATGCCGGCCAGGATGAGATCGATGATGCCGCTTGCCAGCATCCAGCCCCACCGCCCCGAGAGTTCCTTCTTGTGCTCGAGCGAATACATGATCGAGAGCACCCCCTCGATCGTGAAGAACACGATCAGCAGCAAGGTGAGGGAAACGGCGCCGCTGATCGGCCATGCCAGCAGAACGATGCCGGCGGCAATGGCCAAGACCGCGGAGAACAGCGACCACCAGAATCCAGGGGCGAGCCGCGCCCAGAACGTGGTGAACAGGCCCACGATCCCGCTGATGAGGAACAGCCAGCCCAGGAAAAGCGTGAAGGCGATCGTGGCGAGCGGCGGAACTATGATCGCCAAGATGCCCAGCACAACCAGGACAATTCCTTCGATCAAGAACAGAACCCAATGCTCACGCACCGATTGCGCAAGCGCGCGCTGCAGCGGATTAACGTCGCCCGGATTCGTCGACATGTCAGACCTCCTAGCCGTGGTTGCGCTTACGCCGGAAATTCCAACATGAACGCGCGACGCGAATATAGCCGCTCCGCGGTATGAGTGCCACGCCGCAAATCGTGCACGGATCGCGTCGGCAACGGAAGTGCTCGAGTTGAAGGCTGACGCGGGCCGCGACGAGAGCGCGAATCGACGCGGCCGCGTGGCGCGGTCGACGCATCCCATTGCGACGATTCGTCTCCGCCGGGCGGGGCCTAGGTCGAGTCCGGGCCCGGGAGCGGACCTGCCGATCGACCAGGCGGAGCCTTGGCGGGAAGCGTCCGGGTTGAGGCTGGAGGCCGGGTCGAGTCGGCGCGGCGGCGGCGGGACGCGGATGATGCTTACGGGTTCAGGTCTAAACGCGGCCTAAATGGCGAGCGGGGATGCGATCTCACCGAAGTGGGGGGTGACGGCGCCGCCGGTGGGGCGTTCGAACTGGCCTCACCAGCCCTCGAGCCAATAGGCAATATCGTACGCGAGCGCGCCGATGATGCATGCACCAAGCGCCCCCCATAAAATGCCCAGCAGCAGAACGGCATTTGCCCGCTGCACGAAATCCTTGTCGACAAGATGGGCCATGGTCGCCCTCTTCGAATCGCCTCCACCCCAACAAGGAGGAGATTTAGGAGGGGGGCGCCGGGCAGGAAAGGCCTGCTACCGCAAACCAGAGTTGCAAACTGCGCGTGGCTCGCCTGAGCGTTTATGCCGGGTTTATGCCTGCGCCAGCGCGAGGGGGGCCGTCACGGCGACCGGGGCGGTCATCGCCTCGCTGACCAGATAGGCGAAGCCCATGAGCGCAAGGAAGACGAGGAAAAACAGCACGAACAGCACGAGCGAGATACGCTTGGCGATCCGCGAGACGTTGGTCAGGCCGAATGCGCCCGCGATGAGCGAAATGATGAGGAAGATGACGGCGTATTTGAACATGGCGGTCCTTCCGTCCGGCTTGGCCGGCTTGATCAACCGGCCTGCGCCGCTTTCGTTCCCGCGCGCCACGCGCGTCCACTGACTTGTCTTCGGCGCCGCCGGCGGTGCGTTGCGGGCATGCCGTGACAGTCTCGTTCGCGATTGCTAGGAACCGCGGTCAAATACCATCGAAGGAGAGGGAAGCCGCATGCTGACGAGGCCGAAATGTCCGGTGATCGCGCTGGAGGAGCACTATTGGGACAAGGAGCTGGCGGCGCAATTCGCCGGCGCCGAAGGCGCGCGCAATCCGGCGATGCTCGAACGCCTCTACGACCTCGGCGAATTGCGGCTCAAGGAAATGGACGAGGCCGGGATCGACATGCAGGTCCTCTCCCATGGCGCGCCCTCGGCGCAGAAACTCGCCGGCCCCGACGCGTCGGCGCTCACCCGGCGCGTCAACGACCGGCTCAATGCCGTCGTCGCCGCCAACCCGAAGCGTTTCGCCGCGTTCGCGGCGCTGCCGACCAGCGATCCCAAGGCTGCCGCCGACGAGCTCGAGCGCACCACCAAGCTCGGCTTCAAAGGGGCGATGATCCACGGCCTCGCCAACGGCGTCTTCCTCGACGACAAGCGGTTCTGGCCGATTTTCGAGCGTGCGCAGGCGCTCGACGTTCCAATCTATATGCATCCATCGGTGCCGATGCCGGCGGTGATGGACGCGTACTACAAGGATTACGCCAAGGACTTCCCGATGGTGGTGCGCGCGGCCTGGGGCTACACGGTGGAAACCGCGACCCAGGCGATCAGGCTCGTGCTCAGCGGACTGTTCGACGCCTATCCCCGGCTCAAGATCGTGCTCGGGCATCTCGGCGAGACGCTGCCGTTCCTGGTGTGGCGCGTCGACCAGGCGCTCGCCCGACCGGGCGCCAAGACCTTGAGCTTCCGCGAGGCCTTCTGCGAACACTTCTACATCACCACCAGCGGCAACTTCTCCAATCCCGCGCTGCTGTGCTGTGTGATGGAGCTCGGCATCGACCGCATCCTATTCGCGGTCGACTGGCCGTTCGTCGCCAACAAGCCCGCGGTGCAATGGATGGAGACCGTGCCGCTGTGCGACGAGGACAAGATCAAGATCCTCAGCGGCAACGCGCAACGCCTGTTCCGGATGTAGCAATTGTCGAGTGCGGCATGGTCTTGAGCGTGAACTGTTGCCCGCTCCGGATCAAGTCGAGGGCACGGTTTCGCCGGAAGGTGCGCCAGCCTCGCCTTGTGGTTTTGGCACCAGATCGTAGATTCTCGGCCGGGGATGTGCGCATTCGGGCCCGTAGCTCAATGGTCAGAGCCGACCGCTCATAACGGTCTGGTTGGAGGTTCGAGTCCTCCCGGGCCCACCATCTAGATTTTTGGCGATTTTGATCGGCTGCCTTCAGAAACCTTCAGACGCTCGAGGCACGGTTGGACCGCGGCGAGCAACGCGAGGCCGTCGATCGGCCGGTCGGCTCTTCAACGGGTAGTCGCGTCATGCTTGCGCCGGTGCGGTCGATGCCATTGCGCAGGGAGGGCCCGCCGGGGCGACGGCGGGTCATAAGCGCGAGGTGCTTTCGGCGACGAACCGGTTTCGCATCTTCCCCAGGCTCTCAATCTCGGTCTCCATCATGTCGCCGGGAGCGAGAAAGGTGTTGGTGCCCTGACCGACCCCGCCGCAGGTGCCGCAGCTGAAAACGTCGCCAGTCTCGATGGTGAGAATGTTCGAGGCGTATTCGATCTGCTCCTCGGGCGTGAAGATGAACTGCGAGGTGTTGCCGTTCTGCCTGACTTCGCCGTTGACGGTGAGCCGGATGAACAGGTTCATGTGGTCCGGCACGAAGGCGCGCGGCACGAGGAAGGGGCCCATCGGGGCGAACTTGTCGTGGCTCTTGCCGCCGAGCCAGTCCGAGCGCAGCGCCGGCCGGTCCGAACGGATCTGGAGATCGCGGCACGAGACGTCGTTCGTGGTCATGAAGCCCGCCACGTGCTCGAGCGCATGCTCGGCCTTGATGCGCTTCCCCTTCCTGCCGATGGCGAGCGCGATCTCCGCCTCCCAGTCGATCTTCTTCATGCCGGGCGGGAGCTCGATGTCGTCGAAGGCACCTGCAAGGCAACTCGGCGCCTTCAGGAAGAGATAGGGGACCGTCGTCGATTTCTCGCCGGTGAACCGGGCCCCGCCCGCCGGCGTCATGCCGGCGCGGATCATCTCGTCAACGTGCTCCTGAAAGTTCTGCGCGGCGTAGAACATCTTTCCCGGCCGCATCACCGGCGGCAGCGCGCGCAGGCTCGCGAGCTTTGCGGCGTCCGACTGCAACCCTTCTTTTTCCAGGAAGGCCACGATCTCCTGCAGCACCGGAAAATTGGTCTCCCAGTTCTCCAGCAGGCCGGAGATGCTGTCGGTGGCGCCGAGTGTGCCGCCACGCCCGGTGGCGCGATAGACCGCGTGCGCTGCCGACAGCTCGATGGCATGCTCGCCCAGCACGATGGCGGCGAACGGCTTTCCGCCCGATTTTGCGAACGTTGCGAGCTTGAAAGGAGCGCCGTTCATGTGATCACGGACACTTCGCTTTGGGGGAGGGGTAGGTCATGTCCGGATCGTACTCGTACGGGTTCATTGATCTCGGATGTCCGCGCTCTCGCGACCGGGCCTCCCCGGAATCGAGCTGCATTGAACGCGGTCTTAGGGGTCAATCATCGTATTGCGTGGCGATCATGCGTCACGCCCGCGTGGCGCGCAATAACCATGTTAAGTTGCGCTCGGCGTGGGCCGAAAGCAGGACAGTCGATTTGGCGCGCGGAGGCGCAAGTTCAAAATCAGAGCAC
>JBAUOM010000439.1:0-1830 GCA_049579765.1 Xanthobacteraceae bacterium | reverse complement strand
TAAGGCGCGACACCACGTTTGCGAGACGCGGCCGTCCGGGGCAAACCGGAACGGGCCTCGCGGCGCTCCGCCGTGGCGGTTTTGGGCCCGCTCCGCGCCATCCGGCTCCGCAGTTGCCTGCGGCTCCATTGCGCGGGCGACCTTCGCTGCCGGGTGTCGCGCCCGATCGGCCGAAGGTCCCGAACCTCCCGGGCACGGTTTACGAGCCGCGGCCGGGACGCCACTCCCCGCTCCGCCTTCAGGATCGTCTCCGGAGACGCCCCTCGATGAGCGGGATTTCCGCCTCATAGCATGAGCGCTTATCGTAGTCAATAACTAAATACGTGTCGTAGTCATGGCCGCGAGGCGGTCCCGCGCCGTCAGTTGCGCACCACCAGCACCGAGCATTTGGCGTAGCGCACGACGTGGCCGGCATTGGAGCCGAGGAAATAGGTGCGGACCGCGTGCCGCTGCGGCCGATGCGAGCTCATGACGATGAGATCGGCCTGCATGTTGCCGGCCTCCTCCAGGATCTCCTGGTAGATACCGCCCTGGCGCACGGCGCACGACACTCGCCCGGTCGGAAGCCCGGTCTCCTTGACCACGATGGCCAGCGCATCCTCCGCCGCCTTGCGCTGCTGCACCTCGAAGTCGGGCGGCACGTATTCCGCCAGCATCACCGGCGTGAGCGGCAGCACATTGATGAACCGGATCGCCGTGTCCGCCGAGCCCGCCATCATCAAGGCGGTCGCCACCGCGGGCTTGGCAAGCTCCTGATCGGCGAGGTCGATCGGAACGAGGATCTTCCTGTACATGGCACCGTCCCTCTGTACTTGCTTTTCCCGGCATATTGCCACGGCCGCCAGGGAAGCGTGAGAGGCCGGCCGGGGCAGGGCGGCGACCGCGATCGCGCAGGCGCACACATCGGCGAGGCAGGCCTCACACGGGCCGCGCTCCATTATCGTCATCGTCTGCGCGCATGAGGCGGGCCTTGCGCGCGTTGCTCGTTTCGTTTGCGGCACGCGGCAAGCCTCACACGCGCTGCGCCTTCTTGCGTTGACGCGTATGAGGCAGGCCTCACACGCGCTGCGCCTTCTTGCGTTGGCGCGTATCAGGCAAGCCTCACACGCGCTGCGCCTTCTTGCGTTGGCGCGTATGAGGCAAGCCTCACACGCGCTCAGACCCGATCGGCGGCGGCGAGCGACCGCGGGCTGACGAAACGCTCGAGCCGCCCGCCATGAGGATGCACCTTGCGCCAATCCCTGCCCGCGAAATCGATCACCGCGAGGCCGGAAGTCGGCAGCCCCTCGTTGAGCTGCTCGCGCGCCTCGACGTCGCCCGAAGCGATCAACAGCCGCGCCAACTCGTGCAGCCCCGGATTGTGGCCCACCAAAAGCAGCGTGCGCACCGCCGGTCCGCTCTCCTTCACCAGCGCGAGGATCGCCTCGGGACGGGCCTCGTAGAGCCGGTCCTCGTAGATCACCCGCGGCCGCCCGGCGAGCGCGGCGGCGACGCGCTCCCAGGTCTCGCGCGTGCGCGCCGCGGTTGATACCACGGCGCAGTCGGGGACGAGCCCGTGACGGGCCATGTAGGCGCCGATCAAGGGCGCATCGTCGCGGCCGCGCGCATTGAGCCGGCGCTCATGGTCGCCGATGCCCGCTTCGGCCTTTTCCGACTTGGCGTGTCGCAGCAAGATCAGGCGCATGGCGGGCAGGGATCAATCATCGGTTGGCGGCCACCGGAAACGACATCGCCGATCGTCTCGGCTGCCGAAGTCGGATCACCGACGATGGATTTCCGATGTCTCATGCTAGGTCCTGTTGACATTCACCGGAGCCAGATCATGGCGCC
>JBAUOM010000438.1:0-4381 GCA_049579765.1 Xanthobacteraceae bacterium | reverse complement strand
GCTCCAGCATGCGGCAGCCGATCAGCCATTTCCCGGGATTGTCGGCGACGAAGGCGATGCGCTCGCTCCGGCCTACCACCAGCGTATCCATCCAGTAGGGCTTCCAGCCGTCGTCCAGCCGGTCGAGCCAGCGGAAGGGATGGCCATGAAGATGTACGGCCCAGGCGCCGCCGCCGGCATTGCGCAGCCCTAATGTTACGGCCCGCCCGCGCTTGACCGCGAACGCAGGCGCTCCGCTGGGATCGAGCGGCCCGGCGCCCGGCAGCGTGATGTCCGCCTTGAGCGAATCCCTGAGGTTGATGCGCGCCGGCAGCGGGTTGGGCGGCAGCGGCGGCGGCTCCCCGCGGCGCGTGTCGCGCAGTTCGCCTCCGCGCTCGTAGACGAGACGCGCGAGTGTACGCGCGTCGGCAACGCCCCCGCTGAGCGTCGCGACCGTGCCGCCCGCGTGCGTCAAATCGACGAACAGGTCGACGCGGTTGCCGGGTCCGAGCCCGACGCGGCTGTCGCGCGCGAGAAACGGTTCCGCCGGCTGGCCGTCGATGGCCATGACCCAGGGAGCATGGCCTTCGAGCCGGAGCGCAACGCTGCGGGCGGCGCTGGCGTTGATCAGCCGCAAGCGAATTCGCTCTCCGCTTCTCACCGCGATGTCGGGACGCCGCGATCCGTTGACCATGACCATGGGGTCGGCCGCGCCGGCGGGCGTGCCGAGCACGAGCACGACATCCCGATCGACCGGGACGGGTTGAGCTTCCTCGACGATCAGCGCGCCGTAAAGGCCCTGATCGATCTGGGCTCCCGCGAGCGCGTGGTACCAGAAGGTCCCGGCATCCGGGGGGCGAAACCGGTAATCGAAGCTCGCGCCGGGTGCCACGGCCGGCTGGGTCAATGCTGGCACGCCGTCCATGGCATTGGGCACTCGGATGCCGTGCCAATGCACGCTGGTCGGCTCGGCGAGAGCGTTGAGGAGGCGCACCCGCAGTTCTTCGCCGCGTCGGACGCGCAGCGTCGGCCCTGGCTGGGCGCCATCATAGCGAAGAGCCGGCCGGGCCGACGGCGCCTCCTGGCCGGAAGCGGCGGCATGGGCGCGCAGCAGGCGAAATCCGTCGGATGCGATCTGCGCCTGCGCGCGCGGCGGCGCGTAGAAGCCGGTAGCGGCGGCGATGAGAAAACGTCGACGCGATATCGGTCGCGCGCGCGGCGTCATCTTCGGCCCGCTGGACGGGGAGCAATACGCCTTGGGTCAACCACGCTCTCTGCTCTCGGGCCGGGGCCCCGCCTCTGGCGGGCGATACGCGCAGGACGGCGCGGCGTTGCGTCCCCCGACTTATAGCAACTGGTACCCGTTTCGACGCGATTTCGGCATCCCGCCGATGGCGCGGATTTCGCCGCCGACTGCCGGTTGAGTAGGGTCGCCGCCTCGCCTATCTTTTGTCGTGCGCCGCGCGCGAGGCGTGATATAAGCCGCGCCGCCCGGCCGCAACGCAAGTCGGTGAGCGCCGAAGCTGCCCTTTGCGGGCGTGGCGGAACTGGTAGACGCGCGGGATTTAGGTTCCCGTGACGAGAGTCGTGGGGGTTCAAATCCCTCCGCCCGCACCACGCCGGAACATGGCAACTTCGACGGGACCAACCCCGCCGCCCGGCCGCCACGGGCCCGGCCAGAACATGTAGATTGTCATCCATGCAAGTCACAGAGACAGTTTCCGACGGCCTCAAGCGCGAATTCCAGGTCCAGGTGCCGGCTGCCGATCTCGAGGCGCGGGTCAGCGAACGGTTGGGCGAGCTCAAGGATCGCGTGCAGTTGCGCGGCTTCCGTCCGGGCAAGGTGCCGGTGGCGCACCTCAAGAAGATCTACGGCAAGGCGGTGATGGCCGAAACCATCGACGCGGTGATCCGCGAGCTCAACGCCCAGATCGTCAGCGAGCGCGGCCTCAAGCTCGCGATGGAGCCCAAGGTCACCATCCCGAACGAAGAGACCGAGGTGGCGAAGGTTCTCGGCGGGCAATCCGATCTCGCCTACACGGTCGCGCTCGAGATCCTGCCGAAGATCGAGCTCGCCGACTTCAAGGGCATCAAGCTCGAGCGCCAGGTCGCGGAGGTCACCGACGCGCAGGTCCAGGAAGCGCTCGATCGGATCGCGGAGCAGAACCGCCCCTTCGCCGCCAAAGGGGAGGGAGCGAAGGTCGACAAGGACGACCGCGTCGTCATTGATTTCACCGGCAGCATCGGCGGCGTTCCGTTCGAGGGCGGCACCGGCGGCGACGTTGCCGTCAATGTCGGCTCGGGCACCTTCATTCCGGGTTTCGAGGATCAGCTCCTCGGCATGGGTGCCGGCGAGGCTCGACGCGTGAAGGTCACGTTTCCGGCGAACTATCCGAACTCGCAGCTTGCCGGGAAGGAAGCCGAGTTCGACGTGACGGCGAAATCGATCGAGGCGCCGGGCCCGGTGACGATGGACGACGCGTTCGCGAAGTCGCTCGGCCTCGACTCGCTCGACAAGCTCAGGGAGGCGGTCAAGGGCCGGCTCCAGCAGGAGCACGCGGCGCTCAGCCGCCAACGGCTCAAGCGCCGGCTCCTCGACCGGCTCGACGAGATGCATAAATTTGGGCTTCCTCCCACGCTGGCGGAGGACGAGTTCAAGAGCGTCTGGAGCGCGGTCGAAGGCGACCTCAAGGCGCAGGGCCGTACTTTCGCCGACGAGGGCACGACGGAAGAGCAGGCGCGGGCGGAATATCGCGCCATTGCCGAGCGGCGCGTGCGCCTCGGTCTCGTGCTCGCCGAGATCGGCGAGCGCAACAAGATTACGGTGCCGGAGGAGGAGATCACGCGCGCCATCGTCGAGCGCGCCCGCCAGGTGCCCGGGCGCGAGCAGGAGATTTGGGACTATTACCGCAAGAACCCCGCTGCCGTGGCGGGCCTGCGGGCGCCGATCTTCGAGGAGAAGGTGGTCGATTTCCTGCTCGAGCTCGCCTCCATCACCGAGCAGCAGGTCTCGCGCGAGGAGCTCCTCAAGGACGACGAGGGCGACACCCCGCCCGCCTAGACGGAGCGGAGCAGATGCCCGCGCCGCTTGCGCTGCGCCGCGTGCGGGCTACAAACCCGGCTGTTGCGGGGGCGCGAATCGTGGATATGGGGATATGGGCGCTTTGACCAAGCTCGCGGACCTGGCGCGAGCGCTGCGGCCGCGGTCGGGACTTGGCTGCTCGTTCTGCGGCAAGCGCGCCGACGAAGTGGAGCGACTTGTGGCGGGGCCGTCAGTGTATATCTGTGATACGTGCATCAAGGCGTGCGTCGCGGTTCTGGAGCAGCACGGAGGCTTCCCTCCGACGCCGTCCGCCACCCCGAAAGTAGGCTGACCAATGCGTGACCCTCACGACACCTACATGAACACCCTCGTCCCGATGGTGGTCGAGCAAACCAACCGGGGAGAGCGCGCCTACGACATTTTCTCGCGCCTCCTCAAGGAGCGCATCATCTTTATCAGCGGCCCGGTCGAGGACACCATGGCCACGCTCGTGGTCGCGCAGCTCCTGTTCCTGGAAGCGGACAATCCGAAGAAAGAGATCGCGATGTACATCAACTCGCCCGGCGGCGTCGTGACGTCGGGGCTCGCGATCTACGACACGATGCAGTTCGTGCGGCCTGCGGTATCGACCTTGTGCGTCGGCCAAGCCGCTTCGATGGGCTCGCTTCTGCTCGCCGCCGGGCACAAGGATATGCGGTTCGCGCTGCCCAATTCCCGCATCATGCTGCATCAGCCGTCCGGTGGCTTCCAGGGGCAGGCGACCGACATCATGCTGCACGCCCAGGAGATCCTCAACATCAAGAAGCGCCTGAACGAGATTTACGTGAAGCATACCGGCCAGCCGCTCAAGAAGATCGAGGATGCGCTCGAGCGCGACTACTTCCTCACCGGAGAACTGGCGGTGGAATGGGGGGTGGTGGACAAGGTCATCGAGAAGCGACCGGAAGAGGCGCCCAAGGCGTGAGGAGGACTCATGCCCCGCGGGCTCCCGACCGGGGCAAGCCGGTTTTGAATAGGTCAAAAAGTCGCCATGGGCCTGATTTTTCATCATTAACAAAATCTTGATTATCCCCTCGGTACCGTGGTTCGCTAGGGGCGATTTGGGCGGGCTGGCCCGAAAGGCGCGGAGGTGTGTGGCGTTGCAGCTACGGACTCTTAAGCGGCCCCCTGATATGGTTCGCTGTTACGCGGCCGGCTCGCCCTCGGGGCAGCCAGCCGACGGAGAGATGGAATGAGCAAGGTCGGCAGTAGCGACTCCAAAAATACGCTCTACTGTTCGTTCTGCGGAAAGAGCCAGCATGAGGTGCGTAAGCTCATCGCCGGCCCGACCGTGTTCATCTGCGACGAGTGCGTCGAACT
>JBAUOM010000437.1:0-3085 GCA_049579765.1 Xanthobacteraceae bacterium | reverse complement strand
CCCCGGAGCGGGTCGGGACCGCTCGCGCGGCCACGGAGCTGCGAGCGCCTCCCCCCGCGCCGGGCCCTGTGGATAACCGGGACAATCCCGCCGCCGGCCGCGGCTCGTCCGCGCCGTCCTATACTGGCGAGCCGAACGAATCAGCGAGCCCGGCCGCATGCGTTTTCCGCCCCAATTCCTCGACGAGCTGCGCGCGCGCCTTCCGGTCTCGGAGGTCGTGGGGCGGCGCGTGCGGCTGCGGAAATCGGGGCGCGAGTGGAAGGGGCTCTCGCCCTTCAACAAGGAGCGGACGCCCTCGTTCTTCGTCAATGACCAGAAGTCGATGTGGTTCGATTTCTCCTCCGGCAAGAACGGCAACATCTTCGATTTCTTGATGCTGACGGAGGGGCTGAGCTTCCCTGAGGCGGTCGAACGGCTGGCCGCGGAGGCCGGGGTTCCCCTGCCCAGGATCTCGCGCGAGGACGAGGCCGTCTACGAGCATCGCAGGACGCTCAACGACGTGGTCGAGCTGGCGGCCAGGTTCTTCGAGACGACGCTCGCCTCGCGCGCCGGCGCCAGGGCGCGCGGCTATCTCGCCGACCGCGGGCTCGACCCGGCCACGCAGGTCCGCTTCCGTCTCGGCTATGCGCCGCCGGACCGTTTCGCGCTCAAGGAGCACCTCGGCAAGGAGGGAATAGCGAGCGAGGACATGGTCGAGGCGGGACTGCTCGTCGCCGGCGACGGCATCCCGGTTCCCTACGATCGCTTCCGCGACCGCGTGATGTTTCCGATCACCGATCTGCGCGGCCGCGTGATCGCCTTCGGCGGGCGGGCGCTGGAGAAGGACGCGCAGGCGAAATACCTGAATTCGCCGGAGACGCCGCTCTTCCACAAGGGCGGCACGCTCTACAACATCGCCGCCGCGCGTGTCGCCGCGCACAAGGGCGCCGGCGTCTTCGTGGTCGAAGGCTATGTCGACGTCATCGCCATGGTGAATGTGGGCTTCGAGGCGACGGTGGCGCCGCTCGGCACCGCGCTCACCGCCGAGCAGCTCGTCCTGCTCTGGAAGATGGCGGACGAGCCGACGCTGTGCTTCGACGGCGACGCCGCCGGGCGCCGCGCCGCCTATCGCGCCGTCGATCTGGCCCTGCCGCTGATCCGGCCGGGCAAGAGCCTGAAATTCGCAAGCCTGCCCGAGGGGCAGGACCCCGATGATCTCGCGCGCAGCGGCGGCCGCGAGGCGATCGACGAGGTCATCGGCGCCGCGCGCCCGCTCGCGGCGATGCTGTGGCTGCGCGAGACCGAGGCGGGCGCCTTCGACACGCCTGAGCGGCGCGCGGCGTTCGAGGCGCGCGTCGCCGAGGTCACCGCGGCCATCGCCGACGACACCGTGCGCAAGCACTACCGCCGCGAATTCGACGACCGGTTGCGGCAACTCTTCGACGGCGATCGGCGGTCGGGGATGCGGCCGAGACCCGGGCGGATGGCGGGCGGCGCGTGGGGAATGGCGAACAGGGGAGCAAAGACCAATCGCTACGCATCACCATCCGGTCGCCAGTCGCCGTTCGCCACGCGCTCCGCCTATTCGCGCGGCGAGCCCTATGTGGTGGCGAGCGCGCAGCTCGCCGCGAGCCCGGTGCATCGCGGCCACCGTGCCGCCATGCCTCCGCGCGAGGCGCTCATCCTGCAGGCCGTGATCCACCATCCGTGGCTGCTGCACGACCATCTCGAGGAGCTCGCCGGGGTCGAGTTCCGGCACGCGGAAGCGGCCCGGGTGAAGGGTGAGTTGATCGATATCGTCGCCCATGGCAGCGCGCCGGATGGCGAGGCCATGGCCGCCGAGCTCGCCCGCAGGGGGCTGGGCGAGGTTGCCGCGCGCATCCACAAGTCCATCACCACGCCCTCGGTCTGGGGCGCGCAGCCGGACGCGGCGCCCGAGGATGTCCTCACGACGTGGAAGCAGCTTGTCGCCTTGCATCGGCAGTGGCATTCCCTAATTAAGGAACTCAGAGACGCCGAGCAGGCGCTGGGACAGGACCCGACCGAAGCCAACTATTGCTGGTTGCAGGATATCAAGGCGCGACTTTCGGTGCTGGACGGCACCGAGGCGCTGATCGAGGGCTTCGGAACTTCCTCCGGCCGGCCGGTGCGGTCGCTATGAATGCGGGGACGATAGGAAGCCAAGGCGCGCCCGGATCTCCCCGGAACCGGGAAGCGGGCTTTGGCTTTCGCCATCTGGAGGGTTAATCGGGGCTTAAGCGGCTCCGCTGACACTCCGGCGGTCCGAATCAGGGCGCAGCGACGGGTCGCGGCCGGGCCCGCTGTCGCCCCGGCGGATATTCGATTCTCGCCGCATAGGGTAGGGATGGCGCGATGATCGACGCCCTGCTAAGGGCGTTCCGAGGAGAAGCGTATGGCGAGCAAGATCAAGGCGGCGCAAAAGGAGAAGGAAAAAGACGAGGCGCCGGAAAAAGACGCCGCCGAGGCCCCCGACACGCCGCTGCCGCTGCTCGATCTCTCCGATGCCGCCGTCAAGAAGCTGATCCGCACCGCCAAGAAGCGCGGCTACGTCACCCACGACGAGATCAATTCGGTATTGCCCTCCGAGGAGGTCAATTCCGAGCAGATCGAGGATGTTCTCGCGATGTTCAGCGAGATGGGCGTCAACGTGGTCGAGACCGAGGAGGCGAGCGAGGAGGGCGAGGAGCCGCGCGAGGAAGCCGAGGAGGAGGCCGAGAGCGAGAGCGGCGAGCTGATCGAGGTCCAGCAGAAGGTCCCGGCCAAGTCCGAGGCCAAGGAGCCGGCCGAGCGCACCGACGATCCCGTGCGCATGTATCTGCGCGAGATGGGCTCGGTGGAGCTGCTTTCGCGCGAGGGCGAGATCGCGATCGCCAAGCGCATCGAGGCCGGCCGCGAGGCGATGATCGCCGGGCTGTGCGAGAGCCCGCTCACCTTCCAGGCGATCATCATCTGGCGCGACGAGCTCAACGAGGGCAAGGTCTTCCTGCGCGACATCATCGATCTCGAAGCCACCTATGCCGGTCCCGACGCCAAGGCCATGCCGGCAACGGCGCCGGCCGCCGGCGATCCCGCGCCGGGCGCGCCC
>JBAUOM010000436.1:0-5859 GCA_049579765.1 Xanthobacteraceae bacterium | reverse complement strand
GCAACAGCGGCGCCGAGATCGCGACCGAACTCGCCGATCACGGGGCGCAGGTGTGGTGGTCGTACCGAATGCCGCCGACCATCCTGCCGCGCTCGGTTCTCGGCATCGCGACGCAGGGCTTCGGAATCCAGTTGCGGCCGTTGCCGCCCGCGATCGTCGACCCGATCGTTGCCGTCTTCGGCCGGATCACCGTCGGGAATCTCGCGAGATTCGGACTGCCCCGGCCGACGCGCGGCGCCTATACCGGCGTGTTGCGCGATCACGTGCTGCCGATCCTCGATGTCGGGTTGGTCGGCGCGATCAGAAGCGGCCGCGTGCGTCCGGTCGCGGCCGTCGCATCGTTCGACGACACGTCGGTCGAGTTCGCCGACGGGCAGCGACGCACGCCGGACGCCGTCATCGCGTGCACCGGATTCCGGCCGGCCCTCGAGCCGATGGTCGGCCACCTCGACGTGCTCGACCAGCACGGAGCGCCCCTGGTTCATGGCCCCGGCCAGCACGCTGCCGCTCCGGGGATGTTCTTTCTCGGTTACACCAATGCCGTCAGCGGCAACTTGCGCGAGATCGCCGCGCATGCGCGCCGGGTCGCCCGCGCCATCGCCGCCGCGTCCGGGCGCGCTTCGGTCACTGGACAAGATCGCTCTCTCTGAGTCACTCTCGATCGATGGACGGGAAAGTGTTCAGCGTGCGCGATATTCTTGCCGGGGAGGCGCCGAGCGACGCGCCGGTCATGGTCAAGGGCTGGGTGCGCACCCGGCGCGACTCGAAGGCCGGCATTTCGTTCGTGCACATGTCGGACGGATCCTCGTTTCATCCGGTGCAGGTGGTCGCGCCCAACACGCTGCCCAATTACGCCGACGAGGTGCTCAAGCTCACGGCCGGCTGCGCGGTCGCTGCGACCGGCACGATCGTGCCGTCGCCGGCGAAGGGGCAGCCGTTCGAGATGCAGGCGAGCGCGATCGAGGTGATCGGCTGGGTGGAGGACCCCGATACGTATCCGATCCAGCCGAAGCCGCACACCATGGAGTTCCTGCGCGAGGTGGCGCATCTGCGGCCGCGCACCAACGTGATCGCGGCGGCGACGCGGGTGCGGCACACGCTGGCGCAGGCCATCCACCGCTTCTTCGACCAGAACGGATTTTTCTGGGTCAACACGCCGATCATCACCGCCTCCGACGCGGAAGGGGCGGGGGCGCTGTTCCGCGTGTCGACGCTCGATCTCGCCAATCTGCCGCGCACTCCGCAGGGCGAGGTGGACTTCGCGCGCGACTTCTTCGGCCGCGAGACATTCCTGACGGTGTCGGGGCAGCTCAACGTCGAGGCGTACTGCCTCGCGCTCACCAAGGTCTACACCTTCGGCCCGACGTTCCGGGCGGAGAACTCCAACACCAGCCGCCACCTCGCCGAGTTCTGGATGATCGAGCCGGAGATCGCCTTCGCCGACCTCTCGGACGATGCGACGCTGGCGGAGCGGCTGCTGAAGTTCACGTTCGAGACGCTGCTGAAGGAAAGGCGGGAGGACCTCGCCTTCTTCGACGAGCGCATCGAGAAGGGGCTCATCGCGAAGCTCGAGGGCATCGTCTCCTCGGAGTTCGTGCGCATGGATTACGGCGAGGCGGTCGCGCTGCTCGAGCGGGCGAAGGAGAAGTTCGAGTTCCCGGTGAAATGGGGCGTCGACCTGCAGTCGGAGCACGAGCGCTACCTCACCGAGAAGCACGCCAAGAAGCCGGTGATCGTGATGAACTACCCGAAGGACATCAAGGCGTTCTACATGCGCGTCAACGACGACGGCAGGACGGTGGCGGCGATGGACGTGCTGGCGCCGGGGATCGGCGAGATCATCGGCGGCAGCCAGCGCGAGGAGCGGCTCGAGGTGCTGGACGCGCGCATGGCGGAGCGCGGCATCGACAAGGAGCACTACGCCTGGTACCGGGATCTGCGCCGCTACGGCACGGTGCCGCACGCGGGCTTCGGGCTCGGCTTCGAGCGCACGCTCGCCTACGTCACCGGGCTTGCCAACGTGCGCGACGCCATCCCGTTCCCGCGAACCCCCGGCCACGCCGAGTATTGACGCGCGTCGGCTACGCAAAATTAACCGGGAAATCGCGAACCGTTACGCCTCCCCCGCGACTTGTCTTAAGCTCCGGGTCCTGCGGAGGGGAGCAATGCTGAGCCCTGAGGACTACAGGCAACTGGCCGAACGATGCGTTCTGCTTGCCGGCGAGTGCGCCGCACCCAGCGTCGCCGCCGCACTGAGGACGCTGGCATTGGATTATCTGACGTCGGCGGTCAGCCTCGCGGCCGGCCCAAAGCCGCGGCACCTAATGCCGCGACACCCGATTGTCGACTTCGCAGATGACACGATGCCTGGAAGGCGGCGGACCGAATCGCATCGTCCGCAATCGCGCTGACCTCGCCTTGAGCAAAACCCTTCGAAGCTTCGTGCGCGCGCTCTTTCGGCTGTTTGGCACCATCGCCCTTCAGGTCCGCCTCCCGCGAAGACGCGTGAAGCCGTTCATTCCTCGAGTGCGGCCGTTTCCCGGCCGTCGGCCTGTTGTGCGTGCTCGGCCTCGGCGGCGGCTCGGTAGGCATTCGGGTCACCCGGGAAACCGGCCCGCGATGCCAGATAGCGCTCATAGACGCCGCTGAAACCCAATGTCTCTGTTTCCTGCGCGTAGCGGTCCCAGAGATGGCCGGTAAGCACCAGAATCAAGAAACCGGTGAGTACAAACACCGACGAGCGGAGCAGCGTACGACCAGTCATGTCTCTATCCCCTTCTATCTTGCCGATCGAGCGAAACGCACGTGGAAGCCCCCGGTTCCGGCGCGGCGGTCGTCCTGCCGGAAACTGTGCCCGGTTGGTCACAAGTCGGCATCGCTTGGCGTGATCCCGGATGCGGAATTGCGGCGAGGAATTTGGTGGCTCAGCCTCGGTCCCCCCAGACTTGGAAAGCGGGCTGCATGTCGTTTGCCCAAAGCCCCGGGCTGAGCCGCCCCGACTGTCTCACTCTTGGATCGAACGCGCGACTCGTTCTCCGCAAGAACGTAAACAATGGATGAATCGCCGCCGTTGCGCCGGGCGAGCGCGCCGAGCCCGCGCCCCATCGACATCGGAAAGCTTGCGAGAGAGCAAGCAGCGCCGTCGAGGAACGACAGCCCCGCCGCTTTGTTCAGATGCGCTGGAAGATTTCCGCCCCTCGCACCTTCACCACGCGGCCGTTCGGGGCGACATAGGTCGCGACCGCTCTTGTCGCAACGGTCGTCGGATTGACGAAGCGTCCCGACCAGACCGTGGTCACGTTGCAATCCCGCGTCCAGTTCCTCGACGTCTGGAACACCACGCGCGGGCCTCGAATGCTTCCCGCCAGCTGATAAGGAACTCCCGGACAGGAGCCGGTCGGGCCGCTGATGAAAACTCCGGTGAAATTTCCCGCAGGGTCGACGCTCAAAATCTTCAGCAGCGCGCCCCGCTCACTCCGCCAGACGGACGGCAACAGGCCTTGCGCCGAAGACGTAACGGCGGATGCGATCAGGAGAAACAAAGCGGCGATGATACGGGACATGCTCTTCCCCCATCTGGTGATTTGTTGGATCCGGCGAATTGCCGGTATGAGCGAAGATAATGCCACGCCCGCGCGGCTGGGTCGAGGGCCGCTTGCCGCCGACATCGCGGCACCGATGCCGACGATGTCACGCTGCGAACTCAGGGCCGTTGAAGCGCAAGGATCGAAACGCCCTGCCGGCCCGATACCGCAGCGCCGCGCAGCCGTGCCGCATTTTTGCGCCTCCCCGCAAGGTACGCGCGAGCTTCGCGGTATCCGCTCGAATAGGACACCGGGTCGAAGCCGGCCGGGCAGCAAGGCGCGCGCCCAACCTGGCCATCGGAATAGCCGGATTCCCAGCTGTCTAGATCGATGATCATGTTCAACCCACCACCCGAGCGCCGCGGAGATGAGTAGAGCCGAACACGACGACCGAATTTCGGCACATGTGTTGCGCTCAGGACACAGCCAAACGCAAAAAATGCGTGATGCCCGGCGCGGGATGATGCGCCGCTCGGCATTCCGGGAGTTCGACGGAAGCCGAGCGCGAACGGGAAATGGCGGGCGGTCCGTTTAGGCGGGCTGTGCGGACAACTGGAACGTCGCGGCCACGATCGCAAATGGGCCGAGGGATTGGCCCCCGTTCCATCGATCCGATGCTCGCGCGGTAACATTCGACCGCGAAGGTCGCGGCCCATCTCGCGCTAGTTGGTACTCCAAGCATGCAAAGAGGGCGTTCGAAAAGCACCTGCCCCTCGGGCTTGCCCGCCTTGCGCACTTCAAAAAATGCGAAACCCGGGCAGGCCCGGGTTTCGTGGGGAAGGGGAGATCACCGAATGCGAGCCGCTCGTCCGCGGCAATCCGGCGGAAGATGCTCCGGTCTAGCGGTAGATCGGCTGCGGCAGCGAGCCGGTGCGGGCGGGAGCGGCCGGCTTGCGCGGGGCGGATTTGGCAATCTCCTCGCGCTTGCGCTCCGGCGCTCCCTCGAGGTTGCCGCGTTCGCGCTTGATCGCCGCCAGCGTTCGGCTGTCGAGACCGTAGATGTCGCGGCGGAACTGCAGCTTGCCGGCGTTGTCGACGAAGGCGGTCTGATAGGTTAGATGCACCCAGATCGGGGTCGGCTGCAGCTGAAGATCCTGTTCGCCGCGGCCGAACATGTGCTGCACCCGGGCCGCCGTCCAGTGCTCCTGCGGCCGCGCGATGTTGAGGAGGACCTCGGCGTATTTGGCGGGATCCTGCACGCGCATGCAGCCGTGGCTGTAGGCGCGGACCTCGTGCGCGAAATAGTACTTGTCCGGCGTGTCGTGCTGATAGACCGAAAAGCGATTGCGGAAGTTGAACCGGACCCGTCCGAGCGCATTGCCGGCGCCCGGCGGCTGGGTGATGGTCACGCCACCGCCCGAGTAGCTCACGCGCAGGCCCATGCGCTCGAGCACCGTCGGATCCTGAGCCAGCGCCGGCAGGTATTCGTTGCGCACGATCGACTGCGGCACGGTCCAGGTCGGATTGACGGTGATGGTCTTCATCGTCTCGCTCAAGAGCGGCGTCGCCATGCTGGGCTTGCCGACCACGATGCGCGTGGTCCAGACTTGGCCGCCGTCGTGCATCACCTTGAGCGTGAAGTCCGGCAGGTTGACCAGCACGTGGGCGTAGCCGAGGTCGCGCGGATACCAGCGCCAGCGCTCCATGTTGGCGATCACCGTCTCGATGTGCCTGGCTTCGCTCTTGCCGGCGTTCGGCTTCGCGCGCAGCTCCGCGAGCATCTCCTTGAGCTTGCGGTAAGGCTCGCTCTGCGGGCTGAAGCGGTCGAGCGCCCGGCCCGCGTCGGCGGCATCGGCGACGCTCGTCAGCACGTCGGCGGGCTCCGACGCCGCCTGCGGCAGCTCGATGTTGCGGCTTACGCGGGTATAGGGAAAGCGCCCGGCCTGCACGTGCCGCGCATAAGTGAGCACGGTGTGCGTGAGCTTGAGCTCGGCCTCGGCCAGCGCTTCCGGCTCGAGGCCGGCGAAATCCGGCGCCTTGTACTCGCTGGCGTCAAGGCCGTCGGTATCGGCATCCTTCATGCGTGCGATGACCGCTATGGCGCGCGCATTCTCGACGCCCTTGTCGAGCCAGAGCGGCATGAGATTGCGGTTCTGGTAGAACGCCGTGATCGCCTCGTGCTCTTTCTTGCCGCCGAAGAAGCTGTCGGGCTTCGCGGCCAGGAGGTCGCGGACCTTTTCGGCGATGGCGCGGTCGGCGGGATCGAGCGCTGCCAGCGGATCGGGCGGCGAAGCCTGCTCCGCGGCCGCGTGCTCCGCCGCGATCTGGTCTGTGA
>JBAUOM010000435.1:0-6176 GCA_049579765.1 Xanthobacteraceae bacterium | reverse complement strand
CGCACGGCTCGTTCAGCGCGGGCGTGCTCGCGCCCGCGATGGTGCCGAAGTTCTGCCCGACGAGCCCACCCGCGGCGGCGAACTGGCAGGAATTGCCGGCCGAGCAGTCCGCGGCGCTCTGCGCCGGAACGGCGGCGGTCGAGGTCACGTCGCCGGTCGCGAACGAGGCGACGATCGTGGAGCCCGGCGCGTTGAACCCGGCGAGCCCGCCGAGGCCCACATTGATCCCGGCGCTGCTGACGGCGCCGGTGGCATACGAGTCCTCGATGCTCGCGATGTTGAACGAGGCCTGGCCGTTGCTGCCGACGAGGCCGCCGGCCCACGAATAGCTGCCGACGGCGACAGCGCCGCTCGCAAACGAGCGCGCGATCTCGCCCATGTTCTCGCCGACGAGCCCGCCGGCCAGGCTGAACGCGCCGCTCATGACGTTGCCGGTCGCCGACGAGTCCGCGATGGTTCCTCGATTGGTGCCGGCGAGCCCGCCCGCGACGTTCAGCAGCGCCGAGGAGCTCGAACTTCCGAGGCTGACAGCGGCGGCCGAGCTCGAGCTCTGGATCAGCCCGTCGTTCTCCCCGACGAGCCCGCCGGCGACAACGCCGGCGAGTGCTAGGCCATCGACCTTGCCCGTTGCGGAGACATTGATGACTGTGCCGGTATTGATGCCCGCGAGCGTGCTGACCCATTGCGAGGCGACGCCGGGATTGGCGGTCACGCTGACATTGCTCAGGTTGAGGTTGCGGACGATACCGCTGCTGCCGATGGTGCCGAACAGCCCGATATTGTTGGTCGTGCCATCTGACGGCGCGATCGTCAGGTTGGCGATGGTGAGATTCTGACCCTCGAACAATCCGGTGAAATTCGGGATCGGCGCAAAATTCGCAATCGAGGCGGCATTGATGTCGCGGCCGAGCGCGTAAGTGCCGCTCGTGTTCGTGCGCACATTGTTGAGATCAGTGGCGGTGTTGACCAGCATGTAGGCGGTGAACTGATTGTTCATCGCGGGGTTGAGGGCCACGTGCGGGTTGGTGGGCGTCAGGTAGTCCGTCGGGCTTGTGTAGTTGGCCGGATTATAGAAGACCGACACCGTCCCGGTGCTCTGGGAATAGTCGATTCTATTGGCGAATGTCCCCGCGTTGAGGATGAGCGTCCCGCTCCCGATTCCGGTGCTGTCCGCCCGTAGGATCAGATTTCCCGCCCCGGTATTTGTGATCGTCGCGTTGCTGCTGATGTTGATGTCGTGGAAGGCGCTGAGCGTCAGCGAGTTGTTGGTGCTCCAGTTGATGCTCGCTTGGACGAAGATGTCGCCGTTATCGTTGAATTGGAGGGAATTATTAGTCGCGATGACGACGTTCTGGCTGAGAAGCCAAGTCTGGATCTGATTGGCGGTCGTTTCGTTGGGCCCACAGGAGGGCCCCTCGCACGTCAAGCGGATGAAGAAATCCTGCGGATCGAGCAGCAGCGTGCCGGCTTTGCCGCGCGGCGCGCCGGAGTCGACATTGCCGGCGAAGGCGAGCTGGCCATGGCTCGAGGTCTCGACGAAGCCGCCGTCGCCGGCTTGCGTGCCGCCGCGCGCGAGGATGGTGCCGGCAAAGGTGGTCTCGCTGTCGGACCACAGGATCACCTTGCCGCCGTTGCCGCGCCTCGTCGCCGAGGCGTCGATGGTGGTGGCGGCATCGACGGAGACCGTGGTCGCCGTTGGGATGGCGAAGGCCTCGAGCGCGGCGCTGCGGTTCTTGACCAGGCTCTGGTCGGGACGGCCGCCGCCCCAGTCGCCGCCGATCAGCACCTTGCCGCCGCCGCGGCGGCCGGAGGCGTCGATGCGGGCGGCGGCGAGCTTGATGTGCTCGCCGCTCACCACGATGGTGCCGCCCTTGGTGCCCTTGCGCCTGCCGGCGGCCGACAACTTTCCCGAGATGTTGATGGTCTGCGCCGGGGCGCCGGCCGGCTTGCTCGCGCCGGTGGCGGCGCTGAGCACGATCATGCCGTTGCGGCGGCCGATCGAGTTGGCCTTGATCACGCCGGTGGTGTTGATGACGGAATCGACCACGGTCCGCGCCGCCGCCGCGCTGAGCTCGACGCGTCCGCCGTTCGCCCGGACCTTGCCGTCGTTGGTGACCAGCGATTTCAGCGGCTTGCCGGTGGCGACGTCGATCACCTTGGCCGCGATCTGGTCATTGACCGCGAGCGTGATCAGCTTGTCGCCGTACATATCGAGCGTGAAGCTGTTGCCGGCGGCGAGCGCCACGGTGCCGAGCGTCGCGGTGATGGTGCCGGAATTGCGCACCCCGGGCGCCACCAGCGCGGCGAAGCCGCCGTTGGTGGCGGTGATCCGGCCCTGGTTGACGATCGAGGCATCCGGCCGGCCCGGAATGTTGAAGTTGTAGCGGCCGGCCATGAAATCCGAATTGCGGATGTCGTGGGTGCTGGCGAGGAAGCCGGCGGTGTTCACGACCGAGCCGGGGCCGAACAGGATGCCGTCGCGGTTGATCAGGAAGACGCGGCCGTTGGCGGTCAACGTGCCCATGATCTCGGACGGGCCCAGGCCGCCGGTGACGCGGTTGAGGGCGACCGAGGAGCTCGAAGGCTGATTGAAGCGCACGCTCTCGTTGGCGCGGATGTTGAACGTGTTCCAGTTGATGATCGCGCTCGAGCTCGACTGGTTGATGATCACCGACGGGGTGCCCTGGCCCTGGATCGTGGCCGCGCCGCCGACCACAACGCCGCCCTGGGGCTCGGCCGCGACGCGCGCCGCGCTCAGCGCCAACAGCGCCGTGGCGGCGAGGAGAACATTGCGCAGGTGCGGCAGGCGTGGACGCATCGCGACGATCCAGCTACAGCCGAGCGTTCAGGATGAAGAAGAACCGCGTGTTCTTGCGCGGGCCCGCCTCGAGCAGGCCCGGCACCGTGCCGGTGCCGAGCAGGCCCGTGCCTTGCACGGCCTGCGCCACCGACAGGTCAGCGGTTATTGCATTCAGCCATCCCAGCCGTAGCCCAGCTCCCACTGAGGCAGCATCCACATTGCTGAATGTGCCGGGAACCGGGGCAATATTATGGAGCCAGCCGTGGTCGGCGAAGCCGTACAGTTGCGCCAGGCTAAGTCCTTTGAGTTGCAGCGGAATATCGTAGCGGAGCTCGGCCAGGACCTCGGCGCAGCTGTCGGAGACGAACTGCGAGGGGTCGAAGGCGCGGCCGAATACCCGCCCGCCATAGCCGCACAGCTCCGAAACGAGCAGTGGGGTCAGGGCGTATTGGCCGTAGCCGGCGAGGAGGACGGAGAACTGGTCGAACAGCGGCTGCAGCCGCGACAGCGTGAGCTCCATCTTGGTGAAGTCGACCTTGCCGTTGGCGCGCGAGGCGAGGTCGCTGCCGTTCTCGGTGCTGCCCCAGCCCTGGATGCCCTGGCTGAGCACGAAAAAGAACTGGTTGGTCGCGCCGGTGGAATCGGCGTTGTCGCCTTCCGCCCGCAGCCGGAAGCCACGCAGGCGATCGAGCGTGCTCGGCGGCGTGTCCGGCATGTCGAAGAACGAGCCGTTGTCGTCGCTGGCGAAGAACAGGCCGGCGACGTTGAGGTTGCGCTCGCGCGACCGGATGACCGGGTAAATCACGCCGCTCTCGGCGTAGAGGCTCTTGGTCTTGTAGAGCAGAAACTGCTGCCCGATCCCGAGATCGGGACGGCCATAGCCGTAGCTGGCGCTGGCGAAGAAGGTCAGGCCTTCGGCGGTGAGCACCTGCCGATAGAGCGCGTTGTAGAATTGCAGCTCCTGGGTCTGGAACGCACCGGCCGCGGTCAAGGTGATGGCCTCGTGCAGGTGCAGCCAATTGTTGGCGGTGACGCTGCCCAAAAATTCGAGCGGACCGCGCGCATGGGTGCCGCGATTGTCGATCCGCCCGAAGAGGTCGACCGGTTTGCGCTGCGTCACCTCGACCACGAGGATCGCCGCGCCGACCTTGGTCGGATGCGGCTTGATGCTGTTCTTGAATTTCAGCCCGGGGAGGTCGCCCGCGAGGAGCAGGTAACGCTCGATGGTGCGGATATTGACCGGCCGCTCGGCGGTGATCCTGGCCGCGTAGTAGGAAAAGAAATCGCGGTAGCCGGCGAGCTCCGCCGGCCATTCGACCGTCTCGATATAACCTTCCAGCACCTGGATGTGGACCACGGCGCCGTTGGGGTCGAGCTCCTGCACCGGGATGATGGCGCGCGAGAGCACGTAGCCGTCGGCGCCGTATTTGGCGGTGATGCGCCCGGCGAGCTCGTAGACCTGCTGCAGCGTCACCCGCTCGCCGATGAGGTCGGCGTAGAGCTCGGCGAGTTGGGCGCTGGTGTAGACCGTCGCGCCGGTGATGCGGATGCTGCGGATGACGAGCGCGGTCTGCGCCGCTCCCGGCGGCGCTTCGATGCCCGGCACCGCGATGATGGGACCGCCCGGCCGCGCCAAGGGGGCAACCGGCGGCGCGAATCGCTCGCGCTCCCGGCCCGGCTGGTCGCTGGGCGGGACGATCTGTGCGCCGGGCGGAATGGCTTGTGCAACGGCAGCAAACGACACGCTGACCATCGCCAAGGCCGCCGCGATCACGCGTACGCCGGCGAGCATGGCCCCGACCCCTGAACCGAAGAAAAACCTTACGTCGCCGGGAAAGCCCGACGCAATCGCTCGCGCGTTCCACCGGCGCTCCGGTTTCGGCAATTTTTCCAGCTGTTTCAATAAGGTCACACCGGTGCCGCGGGCTCGGCGGCAGCAGCAGCCGACAGAGTGCCCCGCTACCGCCGCGGCGTTGCCCGCCGGCCGCAGTCAAGGGCGAAGGCATCGCATAGCCGGATGCTCCGCGTGCGAATATGGAATGGTGAATCGGATCAACCGGACTATGCTCGCGGCCATGCGCAAGGCAAAGCTCGTCGGCACGGTCCTCGCCGGGATACTGGCCTCGGTCGTTCTCATCGCCATTCTGTGGTGGCACAGCTCGGTCGACGAGCACATCGGCTACTGCAAGACGCCGACCGATGCCTGCATGAACCGGCAGGACGCCGCGATCGGCGAGCCGTGCGAGTGCCTCGGCATGGGCGGAGGCGTGTTCGGGCTCGACTCGACGGGCGTGGTCGTGCCCAAGGATTCGAAGTGAGATGCGCCTCGTAACCCGCATGGAGCGCGGCGCAATGCGGGGGCGGTCGTGCCGTGAAGCAGCGATCCCCGCAACGCAATCGAGCTTGCGCAAATTGCGCAAACTTATTTGCGCCGCTTCGTTCGGGCTGCCGGACTAATAGTTCAGCTGCACCGGAACGCTGAGGTTGCCGCCCTTGTACTCGAATGCGGCGCTGTTGAAGCTCGGCGGCCCGAACATCGAAGACGGATTGTTGGAGAAGCCGTAGCCCTGCTTGGGCTTGCCGAACAGGCCGGTCTCGATCCGCGGCTCGTTGTGCTCGGCGTGAAAGACGGCGACCGCATAGGTCCCGGCCGGAATGCCGCTGAACGCGCAGGTCGACTGGCCGTTCTTGATCGGGGCCACCGCGCCGCGCATTTCGCGCCCGGGCTCGCGGAAGCCGTCGGCCGAGGAATAGAGCCCGCACCGCACCGAGCCGTTGTCGTTGCGGACGCCGGAGACAGCCACGCTCAGCCGTCCCGGCGATTGCGCGTTCGCCGCGGTCGCGCAGCCGAGGGCGAAAGCGATAGGCAGGAACAAGGTCGATGCGCGCATTGGATCGCCTCCCGCGCCAGCGTGGCGCGCGTCATTTGTCTGTCATGGCTGAGCCCGTAGCCCGCATGGAGCGAAGCGCAATGCGGGGCGGCGGTGCCGCGGGGTGCCGATCCCGGATTACGCTTCGCTCCATCCGGGCTACTAAGTTACTTGGCCTTGTCGAAGGCGAGCCCGAAGCCGAGCAGCGGCAGGCCCATCTCGATCGGCTTCTTGTTGGCGTCCTGCACGGTGATCTTCAGCTCGTGGCCGCCGCGCATGGCGGCGACGAACTTGTCGGGCAGCGTCATGGCGACGAAGCATCCCACATTGGTGCAGGTCTGGATCGCCTGCTTTTCGGGTGCGCCGTTGTCGACCTTGATCGCCACCGGCTCGGTGAGGTTCAGCCCGAGCGGAAGGGTCATCACCATCGCCCCGGTCTTGCCGTCGGCGGCGGGGCGCACCGCCACCGAAAGCAACAGCTGCCGGGTCTCGCGGTGGAACACCTG